>JAPLTZ010000293.1 GCA_026397895.1 Verrucomicrobiota bacterium
CGGGCCGAGCGGCGAGGTGCGCCATGATGCGCTTTTCGAAGGCGTAGGGGACGTGGTCGCTCGGCGTGTTGCGGCGGGCGGCGGCGAGCAGTTTTTGGTTGAGTTCGTTCAGGTTCATAATCACTCCGAGGGTTTGGACGCACCCCGGCGGGACGCGGTTACAGATACTTTTCCTTGGTCATTTTGGCGAGCAGCTTCCGCATTTCAGCACGGGCGCGGAAGGCGCGGACTTTCACCAGCGGCACGGACCAGCCGGTGATTTTGGAAATCTCTTTGACGGAACGGTCTTCGATTTCGAGCAGCGTGATGACGAGGCGGTTGGCGGGGGAAAGCTGTTCCAGCAGGCGGTCAATGAGCAGCTTGGCCCCGGCGGCGTCCTCGCTGGCGCTGTCGGGCGCGGTGACGAAGCGGTCGAGCCAGTCGGTTTCCGGCGCGGTGAGTTCGGTGAAGGTGGTCTCGCGGTTGCGCTGGTGGCCGCGCAGGAAATCGTAGCAGGTGCGGACGGTGAGGCGCATGAGCCAGTGTTCGAAGGGCGCTTCGCCGCGGAAGCTGGCAAGTTTCTGGAAGGATTTCAGCCAGACTTCCTGGACGATGTCCTCGACCTCGCTGTCGCGGCGGGCGTAACGGCGGGCGGTGGCGAAGACGCGGGGGAGGTATTTTTTGATCAGCGGCTCGAAACTCGCGGCGTCGCCTTTGAGGACGGCGGCGATGAGTTGGGAGTCGGGTGTTTCCATCAAGGGCAGTATGGCTGGGTTGCACGCGCCAAGTCAAAGCGGCGGGCGGGAGCAACTTTTCATGGGCGGACTTGGGGCGGGCGGGGGTTTATTTGGGCGCGACCGGATGGGCTGCCGGGGAATTGGTCGGGGCGGTGGCGGGCGGAACGGAGTTGGTTTTCTGGCGCAATTCGTCGAGCTTGGCGCGGAGGCGGGCGCGGCGTTCGGGCAGGGGAATGTGGCTGGTGTCTTCCAGCGGAGTCTCTTTTATGGTGAGGTGGTTCGTGCCTCCGTGTTCGGCCCGCCAGGCTTCGATGCGGGCGCGGCGTTCCTCGTTGGAGGGTCGGTCGGGGCGGATTTTGGAGCGCTCCTGCTTCGCGGGCTTGTTGGTTGGCGGGGTTTTCCACGCGACTGACGGCAACGTGGGAAACTGGTTGGTTTCTGCCGCGCGCAACCAAGTTGTTGCCGCCAACAACAGGACGGCGGCAGTGAATCGGGGGCTGGTGTTCATAAAACGGAAGGGGGCTGGGTCACGGTTTGGTGATGCCTAAAAGTTGTTCAAACTGGACGGAGAACTGGCTCATCTTCTCGGTGATTTTCGGGGGCTGGTCGAGCAGGGTGGCCATCATCTGCTCGGCGGTGTCGGGCTTGTAGCGCACCAGTTCGGCGGAGGCCATGATCAGCAGCAGGTTGTTGTTGATGTCGTGGCGCAGCGTCGCGAGCTTCGCGTTCAAATCCGCAATCTGCTCGGCGCTCAAGGTGACCGGTTGCTGGGGTAGAGCCATGAACACACGATGCGCCAATGCCGGCGCGGGTGCAAGCAGGTTTGCAGGCCGGGAACGGTCGTTGCGCCCGTTTTTTTGCCGGTTGACACCGTCAATCCGCGAAATACCCTGTCCGTTCGACTTCATTGAACCAGTCGGACTTTGTCCGCCGGATTCCGAGTCGCCGAGAGGAAGTGACTTAATTTGACAGAAATCAAACTGAAAAAAGGCGAGCCCGTGGAAAAAGCCCTGCGCCGCCTCAAAAAGAAGATTGACCGCGAAGGCACGCTCAAAACCGTGCGCGCCAAGCGGACTTTCGAGAAGCCCAGTGAACGCAAACGCCGCAAGATGAAAGTGGCGCGTTTCTCGGCCATGCTCAGCGCCCGTTACGCGGACTTGTAATCGTTGAAACCGAACAGCCGGGCGCGGCGAGCTTTCGCGGCGCCCGGCATTTTTATGTATTCCCTCTCCACCTGCTGGAACTCCCACCGTCACACCGACGGGCGCGACATGCTGCGCGAAATCCGCGACCTCGGCTTCGCCTACGCCGAGCTCTCCCACGGCACCCGCATCAGCCTCCTCCCCGGCATCCTTGAAGCCTACGAGGCCGGCGAGATGAAATTCTCCAGCCTCCACAACTTCTGCCCCCTGCCCATGGGCGTCAACTTCGCCGCCCCCAACCTCTACAAATTCTCCGCCGACCGCGAACGCGAACGGGAACTCGCCGTCCGCTACACCCTCAAGACCCTCGAATTCGCCGCCCGCGTCCAAGCCCCCGTCGTCGTCCTCCACCTCGGCAGCATCGAGATGCGCGACTACACCGACCGCCTCGTCGAGATGCTCGGCCGCAACGAAGGCGAATCCCCCAAATACGAAGCCCTCTGCGACGAACTCATTGAAAAACGCGAGCGCCGCAAACCCAAAGCCGCCGCCCACATGTATGAGACGCTCCGCAAAATCCTGCCCGAAGCCGAGCGCCGCAGCCTCAAGCTCGGCTGTGAAAACCGCGAAGCCCTCGAGGAAATCCCCCTCGAAGAAGACTTCCCCCACCTCTTCCGCGACCTGCCCAGCCCCGCGCTCGGCTACTGGCACGACACCGGCCACGCGCAAATCAAAGACAACCTCGGCTTCATTGACCACGCCGTCCACCTCGAAACCCTGCGCGAAAAACTCATCGGCTTCCACATCCACGACGTGCAATTCCCCGGCCGCGACCACTGCGCACCCGGCACCGGCATGATTGACTTTGCCGCGCTCAAACCCTTCGTGAAGCCGGAACACGTCAAAGTCTTCGAGTTCAACCCCAACATGCCCGTCGAAGAACTCAAGGCCGGCGTCGCCCACATCAAAAAAATCTGGGGCGAAAATTAAGCCGCAGATTGGACGCCGATTCTGCTTCCCAATCCGTGTTTCATCCGTGTTCAATCAGTGGCTGAATGATGCGCGCCACCGCCACCGCCATTGTCCGCACCTTGCAGGACGCCGGCTTCGCCGCGTTCTTCGTCGGCGGCTGCGTGCGCGACACCCTCCTCGGCCGCGCGCCCGGCGATTTCGACATCGCCACCAACGCGCTGCCTGACGAGGTCGAGAAACTTTTCCGCCGCACCGTCGCTGTCGGCCGCCAGTTCGGCGTCATGGTTGTCGTCGAAGGCGGGCAGCAATTCCAAGTCGCCACCTTCCGCGCCGAATCCGACTACGCCGACGGCCGCCATCCCAGCACCGTCGCATTTGGCGACCCTCGCGCCGACGCGAACCGCCGCGACTTCACCGTGAACGGGCTTTTCTTCGACCCTGTCGCCGGCGAACTCCACGACTGGGTCGGCGGCGAAACCGACCTGCGCGCCAAAATCATCCGCACCATCGGCGTGGCGGAGGAACGCTTTGGCGAAGATCATCTGCGGATGCTCCGCGCCGTGCGGTTCGCCGCGCAGCTCGGCTTTGAGATCGAGCCGGAAACTTTCGCCGCCGTCAAAACGCTCGCGCCCAAAATCCAAACCATCAGCGCCGAGCGCATCCGCGACGAACTCATCAAACTGTTTGCGCCGCCGCACGCCGCGCGCGGCCTCGTTTTGCTGCACGAAAGCGGCCTGCTCGCCGAAGTCCTGCCCGAAATCGCCGCCACCGTGACGTGCGAGCAATCGCCCGATCACCATCCCGAAGGCAGCGTCTTCAACCACATCCGCCTCATGCTGGAAAACCTGCCGCCCACCGCGTCACCGGCGCTCGCGTGGGCGGTGTTGCTGCACGATGTCGCCAAGCCGCTCACCGCCGAACGCGACGCCGCAACCGGCGCGATCCATTTCTACGGCCACGAAAAAATCGGCGCGGACCTGGCGGAGAAAATTCTCACGCGCCTGCGGTTTCCGAACAAACAGATCGAGGAAATCGTCACTGCGGTTCGCTTTCACATGCAGTTCAAGGACGCGCCGCAAATGCGCAAGGTGCTGCTGCGCGAGACGTTCCCGCTCGAACTCGCCCTGCACCGGCTCGATTGCCTCGGCTCGCACGCGCGGTTGGACATCCACGACTTCCTCGTCGCCCAGGCCGCCGAGCTGGCCGCGCAGCCGCAACTCCGCCCGCCGTTGCTGACCGGCGCGGACTTGCTCGCGCTCGGCGCGAAGCCCGGCCCGGCGCTCGGCGCGTTGCTCGCCGAATTGCGCGAGCAGCAGCTCGCCGACGAGCTGACCACCGCCGAGGCCGCGCGTGATTGGGCGCGGCGCAAACTTGCCGGCGGTTCTTGATTTTGACACTTCCTGTCCGGCTTGTGGACAAGGCTGGGCCCGACGATTTCAAATCGCCGCCAGAGATTTCCTGTGCGCCGCCGTCGGAAAATCTTTCAAATCCCGTGAAAAATCTCCGGTTTGCAAACCTCGCCGCGCTGCTTCCTGCGGGCTGTGAATAACTTGGGTGGGATTTTTTCCAGCTTTGCCAGAAAAAGGCACGGACTATGCGGCCACGCCTTTCGTATGAAACCCCTCCCCTCCGACGCTCCCCTGTCTCGTGGCGACATCCTGGTCATGCTCGACGGACTCCCCGTCGGCCTGCCCGCCGGTCGCCGTTCACTCCCGGCCATCCGGTCGTTTCTCGAAACGCTCGCCATGGAACACCAGCGGATTTTGTGTTCCCTCTCCGTGGACGGCCAGCCGGCCAACCTCGCCCAGCTTCCCGCCGCTCGCGCGGACTTCGCGCGCGTCGAGGCCGAAAGCATCGAGTTGGACGACATGCCGCTGCAACTGCTCAAAACCGCCCGGCAACAGACCGCCGCCGCGCGCACTCATGTGGAATCCGCAGTCGCGCTCGTGCTCATCAACGACGGCCAGATTGCCCGCGAATTCTGGTGGGACTTGGCCCGTGAACTCAAGGAGCCGCTGCTCACCCTGAGCCTGCTGCCCGAGGACGCCTGCGGCCCCGCGCACAGCGGCGCTTCCCTCAAGCAGCTCCGCAAATGGCAGCTCCAACAGCTCGCCGCCATCATCAAGACCGTGGATGAAGCCTGCTGGTCGGACGACACCATGGCGCTCTCCAACGCACTCGAAAACCGCGCCCTGCCGTGGCTGGACAAACTGCACGAACTCATCTGCCTGTGGGACGAAACCGTTTCCGCCGGCGCGCGCCTCGCTGCGGCGGACAAGCTTTGAACGGTTTGGTTGGGATTGAAAGTGCCGGGCGTTCTGCCCGGCACTTTTTTTGCGCCCGCACCATCGTGCATTTGACACCCGCCCGGCGCTGCGGTAATTCATCGCCACTGTGAAACCACTCCTTCGCCCGCTCGCTGCCATTTTCATCCTCGCTGTCGCGGCGACGCTCTCCTTGTTCGCGGCAGAACCCGCCGCGACCACCGCGCCCGCAGAACCGCCGCTGAACTACCATCTCATGCACCCCGGCGGCGACAGTTCCCCCGGCGACCCGAACGCGGCGTTCTGTCTCGATGGCGTTTATCATCTGCACTACATCCTCGCGCACCCGTGGCAGGGAAAAAAATCGTTCAGCTTTGTCCACGTCACAAGTCCTGACATGCTGCATTGGACGTGGCAAAAGACGGAGTTGCAACCGGCCTTCACCGGCCACGGGATGTTCAGCGGCACCGGCTTCATCACCAAGGAAGGCAAACCTGCCGCCATCTACCATGGTCAGGGATCAAATCGCAACCAGATCGCCATTGCCAAAGACAACCAGCTTGCCGCGTGGGAAAAACCATATCCGGTTGAACCGAAAACGGTGGACGGCAAGGATGCACCCATGCGCCACTGGGACCCGGACTGCTTCCTCATCGGCGACACCTACTACGCCATTTCGGGAGGACAAACCCCGACGCTCAGCAAATCGAAGGATTTGAAGAACTGGACCTACGTCGGCCCGTTCCTGAAACACGATTTGCCCGATGTCGCCCTCGGCGAAGACATTTCCTGCCCGAACTTCTTCCGGCTCGGAGACAAATGGGTGCTGCTTTGCATCAGCCATCCGC
>JAPLTZ010000191.1 GCA_026397895.1 Verrucomicrobiota bacterium
GACGCCCGCGCTTTGACAAGCGCGGCTACGGGGCTGCTGAACCTCATCAAACCCAACGCCGCCATCAAAGACGTTCCCGCCACGCCCGCGCAACTCAAGACGCTGCACGCCTGCATCAAGAAAGTCACCGAAGACCTCGACGGGATGCGCTTCAACACCGCCATCTCCGCGATGATGGTCTTCGTGAACGACGCCATCGCGTGGGAGACCAAGCCCGCCGCCGTGCTGCGCGAGTTCCTGATTCTGCTCGCCCCCTTCGCGCCGCACATCGCCGAAGAGCTGTGGGCGAAGTTGAATTCATCATTCAACATTCTTCATTCTTCATTGCCTTACTCGCCCTGGCCCCAGCACGACCCCGCATTGCTCGTTGAGAGCGAGATCGAGATTCCCGTGCAGGTGAACGGCAAGCTGCGCGACGTCATCCGCGTGCCCGCCGCCGCCGACAACGCCACCATCGAAGCCGCCGCGCTCGCCAGCGAGAAGGCCCAAGCCTACCTCGTCGGCAAGACCATCAAGAAAGTCATTGTCGTGCCGAAGAAGCTGGTGAACATTGCGGCGGCATGAACTGGCGATTCCTTGCGGTGGCGGCGCTCAGCCTGCTGCTCGCGCCGGTGCGGGCGGAAAACTTTCCGTTTCCGCAGCACGTCACCTACACGGCGGGCGCGATCAAGCCCGCCTTCTCCCAGGCCGCGCTGGATTCCGCCGTCACCACGTTTTACAACGCGTGGAAGGCGAAATACCTCGTCAACGGCTGCGCGAGCAATCACTACTACGTTTACTACAGCGTGGATTACACGCCCAGTCCGGCAAATGCCATCACCTGTTCCGAGGCGCACGGCTACGGCATGTTGATTGCGGCGCTCATGGCCGGTTACGACGTCAACGCGCGCACCTGCTTCGACGGGATGTTCCGCTTCTTCACCAACCATCCGAGTTCCATCACGCCGAATCTGATGGCGTGGCAGCAAGTCACCGGCTGCGTGAATGAACCGACCGGCGGCAACGACACCGCCACCGACGGCGACCTCGACATCGCCTACGCCTTGCTCCTCGCCGACCGGCAGTGGGGCAGCGCCGGTGAAATCAATTATCTCGCCGAAGCCCGCAAAGTCATCGCCGCCGTGATGAGCGGCGCCACCGGCACGCGCCCCTCGGATTTCATGCCCGACCACTTTCGCGCGTTCCAACTTTTCGGCGGCAACACGAACTGGGCGCGCGTCGTGGACAAGTGCTACCAGATTGTCGGCGTCATCCAGACCAACAACAGCCCCGCCACCGGCCTCGTCCCTGACTTCGTTGTGAACGCCGACACGACGCCCGCGCCCGCGCCCGCCAGTTACCTTGAAGGCGCTACCGACCGCAGCTACGCCTACAATTCCTGCCGCGTGCCGTGGCGGTTGGCGACGGATTATCTCGTCAGCGGCGACGCCCGCGCGAAGGTTGCAGTGGATAAAATCAATTCCTGGATTCAAGCCAAGACCTCCGGCAACCCCGCGAACATCAAGGACGGCTACAACATCACCAACGGCGCGGCGCTGAGCGGCACGAGCTATTCGCTCGCGT
>JAPLTZ010000034.1 GCA_026397895.1 Verrucomicrobiota bacterium
CACTCGAAAAAGCCGAGGTAGTGCGCGTCCAGCTCCTGCTCGCGACACGACTCGATCAACGCCGCAATCTTTCCGCTCTTCTTGCTCATGCGCGGCGATGATAGCGGCATCACCTGATGCAACAAGAGACAGAATTTACAAAATGAACAAAATTCTCCGGCTTGGAATTCTCGGTCTTGAATTCTGATAATTCGGTTAATTCTGTCTCTGTATTCCTTCGTCTCGGTTTGCCTGCCGGATTCGCCCCGAAGCGCGGCTTGACCCGAAAGAACGGACGAAATAGGGTCGCCCCATGAAAGCCGAGATGGGTTGTAATGTGCAGTCTACCGAAATTGTTTAGCGGCTTATGCGAGCAATCATCATTATCACGGTTTCTATCTTGGCGTTGCTTGGAGCTGCTTTCGCAGTCCACCGCCACGTTGACCGCACCTACGCACAGCCTTTTCGCGATCTCTCGAAGATGATGTCCGTCCGACGCATCGCTGGGGAATCCCTGTCCACCTACTACAAACAACACGGCAGCTTTCCTCGCGCATTATCAGAGTTGCCGTTACAGACGCTTCAGTGGGGGGACGAGGGTTCATCGTCTCGTGACTTGAACAGTTGGCATTACAGTTCTGACAGCCAGAGTTTCACGATGACATGGACAAACGCGCGTGGCTCAGAACTTTTCCTTGGTGGAAGAAGTGGTCAGCTTTTGTATTCAAGAGACGAGACACGATGACCACGCCACGCAACTTGGGCTACTACCCCGCCTTCGTCGCCGGTGATTCCTGCACCCACTGCGCCAGCACCGCCGCGATGAGCATGCACACCCCGCCCGCCATCACGGCATAGACGAGATTGCCGCCGAGATAGTTCTTCACCAACGGCCCGAACGTGAGCGCCGCCAGAATCTCCGGCAGCACGATGAAGAAGTTGAAGATGCCCATGTAAACGCCCATCCGCGCCGGCGGCAGCGCGCCCGCCAGAATCGCATACGGCATGGATAGAATCGAAGCCCACGCGATGCCGCCCAGCGCCAGCGCCCCGAGCAGCAGATGTTTCTGTTCCTCGCCGTGGATGAAGCCCACCGCCAACAGCCCGATGCCGCCGAGCGCGAGGCAGATGCCGTGGATGCGTCGCCGGTCCATTTTTCGCGCCAGCGCCATCAGCACGAACGCCGCGAGAAAGGTCACCGCGTCCTTCGTGGCGTAGCAGACGCCCGCCCATTCCGCGCCGCGCTTGAAGAGGTCGGAGTTCGGGTCGCTGCTGCCGAAGACGGAAGAATTGCACGAGCGCGAGCCGCTTCATCGTGCCGGGCATTTCGCGCAGCGCGGAAGGAATTTCATGCAGCAGATGCGCGAGGTTGCTGCGCTCCGTTTTCTTCCGGCGGAATTCCTCCATGTCTTCCGGCGGATATTCCTTGGTCGTAAAGATCGTCCACAGCACGGCGCACAGAAACGCCGCCGCGCCGACGTAAAAGGAGATTTTCACGTTGGGCGGGATGGCGTTGCCCACGCTGGTGTCGCTCGAAACGTGAAACCAGTTGCGCAACATCCACGGCAGCATCCCCGCGATGACCGCGCCGACGCCGATGAAGAAGCTCTGCATGGCGAAGCCGGGGCCGTGCTGTTCCTCCGGCAGTTTGTCGGCCACGAACGCGCGGAACGGCTCCATGCTGACGTTGATGCTGGCGTCGAGAATCCACAGCAGCCCCGCCGCCATCCAGAGCGCGCTGCAATTCGGCATCGCGATGAGCGCGAGCGAACTCAGGATCGCGCCCACGAGGAAATACGGCCGCCGCCGTCCGAGCGGACCCCAGGTGCGGTCACTCATCGCGCCGATGATGGGCTGCACGATGAAGCCGGTGAGCGGCGCGGCGAGCCAGAGCAGCGGAATCTGGGAATCGGACGCGCCGAGGTATTTGTAGATGGGCGACATGTTGGCCATCTGCAAGCCCCAGCCGAACTGGATGCCGAGGAAGCCGAAGCTCATGTTCCAGATTTGCCAGAAGGAAAGACGCGGTTTGTTCATGGTAATGCGTGGTCGGGCCACAGGAAACCCGATTGTCCGCCGGAAGGCTACCGCATATTTGTGCGCCTGAATTTCTCCGCCGCAGCAAAGCCATTGCAAAGCCGTTGATTCACAACCCGCGTTCTGCCTTTGCCAAGGCTTTCTCGATGACGACCTGCTGCTCTTCATTTCCTACAAGCTCAAGCTCCCGCCCAGCCGCGTCTATGGCGTCGCCACGTTCTACCATTTCTTCACGCTCAAGCCGAAGGGCGAACACACCTGCGTCGTCTGCATGGGCACGGCCTGTTATGTGAAGGGCGCTGACAAAGTCATCGCCGCCGTCCAGGCGCAAGCGAAAATCAAATCCGGCGAAACCACACCCGACAACAAAGTCTCCCTCCTCACCGCGCGCTGCATCGGTGCCTGCGGCATCGCGCCGGCGGTGGTTTACGACGGCACGGTCACGCCGCGCGCCACCCCCGAATCCGCCGTCGAACAAATCAAGAAGTGGATGTAACCAATATGCTCCTCAACGATCTCCTCCAAATCAAAGAAAAGGAACTGGCCGGGCGCAAGAAATACACGCTCCGCTGCTGCATGGCCGCCGGCTGCATGTCGTCCGACTCCAAGGGCGTCAAGGCCGGACTCGAAAAAGCTGTCGCCGACGCGGGCCTGCAAGACCAGGTCGAAGTCCGCGGCGTGGGCTGCATGAAGCTTTGCTGCCAAGGCCCGCTCGTGCAGGCCGACCCCACCGGCGTGCTCTACGAAAAAGTCTCTCCCGCCGACGCCGCGCCCATCATCGCCGCGCTCAACGGCGCCCGGAACAACATCGCCAAGGGCGACCCCAACGCACCGTTCTTCGCCAAGCAACATTCCATCGTCCTCGCCAACAGCGGCGTCATTGATCCCGAACGCATCGAAAGCTACGTCGCGGCGGACGGCTATCAGGCCT
>JAPLTZ010000146.1 GCA_026397895.1 Verrucomicrobiota bacterium
GATTTCGTCGGCAAGGTTGGCGACCTGGGCTTCGAGGGAGGAATTCTTCGCGTCGAAGCCCCTGCGCTTGCTGGGGTGGTCGTAGTGGGTGTAGTGCTTGACGAGGCCTTCGCGGACTTCCCAAGTGAGGTTGAGGCCGGGGAAGCCGGGGTATTTTTCCTCCAGTTCCTCGACGACGCGGAGGCTTTGGTTGTTGTGCTCGAATCCGCCGTGGCCGCGCATGAACTGGTTCAGGACGGTTTCGCCGCGATGGCCGAAGGGCGAATGGCCGAGGTCGTGCGCGAGCGCGATGGACTCCACCAAATCCTCGTTGAGCTTGAGCGCGCGGCTGATGCCGCGGGCGATGGCGGCAACTTCGATGGTGTGGGTGAGGCGCGTGCGGAGGTGATCGCCGGTGCCGTTGAGGAAAACCTGAGTCTTGTATTCCAGCCGGCGGAACGCGCGGGAATGGATGACGCGGTCGCGGTCGCGCTGGTATTCGGTGCGCCAGGCGGGGGAGGCTTCCTTGTGCTTGCGGCCGCGGGTGTCGCCGCTGAACTGCGCGTAGGGCGCGAGCGTCTGGCGCTCGATGGCTTCAAGTTCTAGGCGGGTGCGGGGCATAAAAGGAAGGAAGAAGGATGAATGAAGATTGAAGAAAATCAGCTTGCCAGCAACTGCTGCACGGAAATGCCGCGCAGCTCGAACAGGCGGCGGATGGTGTCCTCGATGAGGTTGTTGGGGCAGCTCGCGCCGGCGGTGATGCCGACGGTGATGCTGCCGGCGGGCAACCAGTCGCGCGTCTCGACCTCCTGCCGCTTGTGCTGGTCGTAGTGGACGATGAGTTTGTCGGAAGCCATCTTGGCGGCGTTCTTGATGAAGTAGGTCGGCAGCTTGGCCTCGCCCATCTCGGCGAGGTGCGAGGTGTTCGAGGAATTGTAGCCGCCGATGACGATGAGCAGGTTCGGCGGATTGAGCAGCATCTTTTCCAGTGCGTCCTGCCGGTCCTGCGTCGCACCGCAGATGGTGTCGAAGAATCGGAAATGTTTGTCGGCTTCGGCCGCGCCGTATTTCGTGGCCATCGCGGCCTTGAAACGGCGCTGCACTTCCTCGGTCTCGCCGCGCAGCATCGTGGTCTGGTTCGCCACGCCGACGGCCTGCAAGTGCTGTTCGGGATCGAAGCCGGGCGAATACGCACCCTTGAATTTTTCCAAAAACTCCGCCTTGTCGCCGCCGTGGAGGATGTAATTGCAGACGTAATCCGTCTCCGCGAGGTTGAACACGACGAGGTAATGCCCGCTGCCGTAAGCCGTCGCCTGCGAGGTCGTGGCCTTGGTCTCCTCGTGCTTGGCCTTGCCGTGGATGATGCTGGTGACCGCCTCCTTGGAGTATTGGCGGACGCGCTTCCAGACGCTCATCACGTCGCCGCAGGTGGTGTCCACAAGCACGCAACCTTTTTCTTCGAGTTGCTTGCGGGTGCTCACTTCCGTGCCGAACGCGGGAATCATCACCACGTCGCCCGCCTGCAACAGCGACATGTCCGCCAGAGTCGGTTTGGCGGAAATGATCTGGATGCCCATGTTCTTGATCTGGTCGTTAACCTCCGGGTTGTGGATGATTTCGCCGAGCAGATAAATCGGTTTCTCCGGCGGAAAATATTTTCGCGCCGCATAGGCGAGGTCAATCGCCCGCTCCACGCCGTAGCAGAAGCCGAATTCCTTCGCCAGCTTCACCGTGAGCCCGTCGGCGGAAAGGACATGCCCGGTGGCGCGGATGCGCTCCACCAATTCGCTGCGGTAATGCGTGATCACCTGCGCCTGCACCGCCTCGAGGATGTCGGGGCGGCGGAGGTTGATTTTCTGCGGCGGCGCGTTGTTTGACATGGCGGCGAGATGCTAACAAGCCGCCCCCCATCGTCCAGCCGAAAGCCGGAAAGTGAAAATAGTTGAATCCAAACCCACCCGCCGCCGCATCTCACCTGTAGAACGAGCCATGAAAACCACCAAATCAAACAACTTTCTGCCGCGTGAAATGTTCTCCCGCCGCCTCGACCCCGAAGGTCTGGCGATGGCCGGGCTGTTCGCCGCGTTTATCGGGATGTGCGCCTGCTGTCTCATCATCAACCGCCCCAACGCATCCAGCGCCAAGACCAAACCCGCCCCGCCGACAAACGCCGTTGCCACCACGCACCCGCCCGCGCCCACCAACATCGCCCCAAGCACACCGCCGAAAACCTCTTGAGCTTTGCCGTAAAATCAAATCACATCACCAACATGAAAATGCTCCGAACCATCCTCCTGTGCAGCGTCCTCAGCCTGGCCGCGCTGCCGTCGCCCGCCGCGGAAACCAATTCCGCAGCCGATACCAACACCGCTGCCGCCGACTCCAAGAAACAGAAAAAAGTCGAACTCGCCATTGATTTCGACAGCGGCTCCACCCTGCCCCGCGAGGTGCTCGAAAAACTTTCCCCCGACCAGATCGTCGAACTCGAAAAAGCCCGCCGCTCGCACACTGATTTGGAAAGCGTCATCGTGCCAATCGCATTTTTTGGTTGCGTCATCGGCATCGTCGCCGTCGTCGTGAGCTTCCGTTTCAAGAAACAACGGATGCTCCACGAAACCGTCCGCACCATGATCGAAAAAGGCGTGGCCATCCCGCCCGAACTCCTCCAGCCGCACGAAGCCCCCAAGCGCCCGCGCAGCGACCTCCGCCGCGGCCTCGTCTTCGCCGCCATCGGCCTCGCGCTCCTGATCTGGACGGCGACCGATCACGACATCCCGCTGGCCGCCGGCCTGATTCCGCTGCTCATGGGCGTGGCCTTCCTCGCGACGTGGAAAATCGAGGGCAACAAGAACGGCCAGAATTAACCGTGTCCTTCGCCGATGCCGACCTGATTGCCCGCGTCCTCCTGAACGATGACCAGAACGCGTTCAGCGAACTCGTGCGCCGGCATCAATCACCGGTGCGCGGTTTTTTGATCAAGATGGCCAATGGCGACGCCCATCTTGCCGATGACCTCGCGCAGGAAACGTTCATCCGCGCCTGGCAGCGGCTCGACACCTTTCGCAGCGAAGCAAAATTTTCCACCTGGCTCTTTGGCATCGCCTACAACCAGTGGCGCATGCACGCCCGCAGCCGGAAGGAACTGGCGCTTGCCGGCCTCGAAACCCCGCCGCCCGAAGCCGAGTCGCCGGCCACCGCCCCCACTGTCGCATGAAGAAGCCGCGCAAACCCTCAACAGCCCGCTCGGCACGGTGAAAACCAACGTGCTGCGCGGCAAAGAAAAACTGCGGAAACTCCTCGCCGTATGAAAACCAACCCCAATCCTGACCCGCTCGACGCCCTCCTCCGCGACGCCGACGAACACATCGCCGACGGCGGCTTCACCGCGCGCGTCGCTAGCGCCCTGCCCCGCCGCCGTCGCGGTTCGTGGATGCGGCTTGCCGTCCTCGCCGCCGCCGTGCTCGTCTGCGGCGCACTCGCCGTCTGGCAGTTCCCCGCTCTGGTCACGACGCTGGCCGAACTGCCACGTCAAGCCCGCGCATTTAACGTTCATTTTCTGCTCGCGTTGTTGCCGGCGCTCATCGCCTTCGCCGCGCTGGGCTGGGGAGTCTTCGAGTTGGTGAACGAAGACACTTAAGGCAGGATGAAGTCGAATGCCGACCATTCTCTCGGACGGGCAACGCGCCTGATTGTCTATGCTTTCTTCCTGTTGTCCGGGGTGAGCGCCCTGACCTATGAGATTGTGTGGACGCGCCAGCTCACGCTGATTGCCGGCGCCACCACGCCCGCCGTCAGCACGGTGCTGGCCGTATTCATGGGCGGTCTGGCGCTCGGGGCGTGGCTGTTCGGTCCTATCGCCGACCGCAGCCGCGCCCTGCTTCGTTGGTATGGCGGGCTTGAATTGGGCATCGCCTTGTTCGCTTTGGCGCAGCCCTGTCTGCTTCATTGGACAGGCAGATTCTATGTCAATCTTGCACCGGCAATCGGTCACCATGGATTGGGTCTTTTGGGGCTGCGAATCGCCATTTCCGCGTTGTTGCTGGTCGTGCCGACAACCCTCATGGGCGGAACCCTGCCTCTCCTGGTCAAGTTTGTGTCCCGGCGGGAAGAACGTTTCGGCTGGGATTTGGGAACGCTGTATTCCGTGAATCTCGCCGGCGCGGTGCTCGGCAGCGCGCTGACAGGTTTCGTCTTCATCCGCGCCCTCGGAATCAACGGCACGCTCGGCGTCGCCGTTTTCATGAACTTGAGCATCGGGCTGGCTGCGCTATGGATGTCTCGCGCCGTAGTTTCTCCGCCCCCGTCTTCCAGAATCGAAAAACGGACGCGAAATTCTTCGCC
>JAPLTZ010000169.1 GCA_026397895.1 Verrucomicrobiota bacterium
ATGTTCGGCCGCCACGCCGAGTCGCTCGCCGCCTTCGCCGCTTTCCTGAAAATCGAACACTGCAACATTTCTTGAGAAACTATTATGAATGCCTGGAACACTCCCACTGAACGCGACTACAACCTCCGCATCGTTGACGAGGAACTGAACGACTTCCTCCCCGCGAAAATTTTCGATGTTCATGTCCACGTCTCGCCGCCGGACATCTTTCCGCCCGGCCAGCCGCACAACTCTGGCGGCGTGCCCATCATGTCCTACACTTACGAGGAACTGGACGCGGATTTGAAAATCGCCTTCCCGAATCGCCACACCGAGGCACTGTGCTTTGGTTTTCCGAAACCAAACTACGACACCGAGCGCAACAACGCCTACGTCGGCGGCAGCGCGGATTTCAAACGCTTCTTCCCGTTGCGCCTGCTCGACCCGCAGCGCGACACCGCCGCCGTCGTCAACGCCGACATTGACCGCCACGGCTTTCTCGGCCTCAAGCCGTATCCCGATTACGCGCGCCCCAACGACATTCCGAACGCCGAGATTCCGGAGATGCTGCCCGACTGGGCGATGGCCATCGCGCACGAACGCCGCCTGCTCGTGATGCTCCACATCCCGCGCAGCAAGCGCCTCGAAGACCCGCTCAACCGCCGTCAGCTCCGCGAGCTTTGCACGCGCTGGCCCGGCGCGAAGATCATCCTCGCGCACGTCGGTCGCGCCTACTATCTGCGCGGCGTCACCGGCTTCCTCGACGACCTGCGCGAGCTGCCGAACCTCTACTACGACCCCGCGATGGTGCAGAACTGGGAGGTCATCGCCTACCTGTTCCGCAAAGTGCCCGTCGCCAAAATTCTCTTTGGCTCGGACATTCCCATTGCGCTCGCGCAAGGCAAGGCCGTCGAGATCAACCACCAATACACCTACGTCACGCCGCGCCCGTGGGCGCTTTCGCTCTGCGACGAGAAGAAAAAATTGCAGTTCACCTCGTTCCTCAACGAGGAACTCCGCGCCATCAAACAGGCCGCCGAAGCCGCCAAACTTTCCCGCGCCGATGTCGCCGCGTTTTTCTACGACAACGCGCGGGCGCTGGTGGACGAAGTCGCGGCACGCATCAAGCCGGCGCGATAAAACGCGTGAACACAATCTGGATTGAGGAAAAACAACTGTCCCGGTCGCTCCAGCGCAACGAAGCGTTCTGGCGGGGCGAACTGGAGGAAGGCCCGTTGCTGTGGGTGACCGCGCCCGGCGCGAAGTCCGCGCCGCCGCTTCCAGAGCCTGCCACGGAAGCGGAGTTGTGGACGAACGTGGACTATGTGATGGCCGCGACCGACCGCGCGCTCGGCAGCACTCACTACGCTGGCGACGCGCTGCCGGTCTTCTGCCCGTGGCTGGGGCCGGATCAATTTGCCGCGTGGCTCGGGGCCGACCTTGAACTCCAGCCGCGCCAGAACACTTCCTGGTGCAAACCGTTCGTGCAGGATTGGGCGGCGCATCCGCAATTGCGGATTGAGCCGGACAACCGGTGGTGGCGGCTCTATCTGCAATTGCTGCGGGAGTCGGTTCGCGCCGGGGCGGGCAAATGGGTCACCGGCTTTCCCGATCTGCACACCGGCCTGGACGCCTTGAGCGCCATCCGCGGTCCCGAAAATCTGTCCCCGGACTTGCTGGAGAATCCCGAGGCCATCCACCGCGCCATGAGGCAGATGACCGGCCTTTGGAAGTTCGTCGTGGACGCGGCTTCGGAAATCATTCTGCCCGCCGGCCAAGGCACGTCGAACTGGACGATGGGCTGGAGTCGGGAGCGTTTCCTCTGCATCGGCCAAAATGATTTTTCCTGCATGATCAGCCCGGCGATGTTCGAGGAGTTCTGCTGGCAGGACAACCTGGAATGCTGCGCCCATGTGAACCGCTCGCTGTATCACCTCGACGGCCCCGGTGCCGTGCGGCATGTGCCGTTGCTGCTGCGCCTGGAGCGGCTCAACTGCATCCAGTGGATTCAAGGTGCGGGCAGTCCGTTGCCGTCGCAATGGCTCGACCTCCTGCGGCGCATCCAGGCGGGCGGGAAATCCATCCAGCTTTGCTACGGCGAAGGCCACGGCGGCAATGCCGACCTGAAACACGAGATTGATGTCCTCTGTGGCGCGCTCGATCCAACACGTTTGTTCATCAAGGCCACCGTGGATTCGGCGCAGACCGCCGAGGATATTGTCCGTTACAGCCGCCGCGCCGGTCGGCGACAATCCTGAAACCCTGATTGCCGAAGTTGCGTCATGTATCAAGTCATCTCGATAAACCAAAACCAGAAATTCTATTCTATGAAAACATTCCTCCTCCTCGCCGCCGTCTGCGGCACAGCCTTCGCCGCCGAAGTTCCGAAGCCCGGCCCGATGGTCGCCACCGACCCCAAGCTCCGCGCGCAAGCGTTGCATGAGACCGCGACTCCCGTGCGCCCCGGCGTCCCCGGCCAGCAGCCGTTCTGGAACGCGCGGGCGGTGCAATTCCAGTTTGCACCCGCGTTTGATTTCAAGGAAGTGCCCGGCGCGAAGTCCTATCGCTTCACCATCGTGCCCGCGAAAGGCGAGCCGCTCACGTTCACCGCCGCCAAGCCGTGGTCGCCGCTCTCGCCCGTGTGGGAGAAAGTCATCACTGGCAAGGCGAAGCTCACCGTGCAGGGCCTCGACGACAAGGGCGTCGCCGTCGGCGAACCCATGACGCGCATCTTCCATCGCGCCGCCATCATTCCCAAGGAATACGCCGCCCCGACGATGTCCTGGCGCGACAGCGCCCGCACCGCGCTCGATACGCTCGTGCATTCGCCGGATTTGAAATGCTGGTTCACCACCGGCACGCCGGATGAAAATTTTCCGCTCTACCGTTACCCGTCGAAAATCATCGGCGGCGCGGCCTCGGCGCTGGCGATGTATGCCACGCAGACGCCGCCGCCCGCCGATGCGGCGGCGGCCACGCAGGCGGCACGGCGCGCGGCGGATTATCTCCTGGGCATCAGCTTCACGGAAAAAGACGTGTGGGCGTTTCATCCGCCGCTGTATCACCCCACGATGTTCCGCGACAAGCTCGGCGGCCACATGAACGCGGGGCGTTACATGACCTTCGGCGGCGCGGAGTCGGGGAGGTATTACCTCGATGTCTATGCCGCGACGAAAGACGCGAAATACCTGAACGCCGCCGTCCGCATCGCCGAGACCTACGCCAAACTCCAGTCGTCGGAGGGAAGCTGGCTGATGTTTGTCTCGCCCTATGACGGCAAGCCCATCACCGACAACATCCTCATTCCCACGCAAGTCATCGAGTTTCTGGACACGCTCGGCGCGGCGACGGGCGACCATCGCTTTGACGCCATGCGCGAAAAGGCCATTGCCTGGGTCATGCAGAATCCCGTGCGCACCTGGAACTGGCAGGGACAGTTCGAGGACGTGCAGCCGACGCCGCCGTATGTAAACCTGACCAAGCACGACGCCGGCACCTTCGCCATCCACCTGTTGCAAACCGCCCCCACCGATCCCGCGAAACGCGCGCTCGCCCTCGACCTGATCCGCTTTGCCGAAGATCAGTTCGTCATGTGGGCGCAACCGCCGACGGCCAATCCCAAGAAACAGAATCCCGACGGCGAGGCCGGGGCGAAATCCAAGACCTGGCTGCTGCCCTGCGTGCTGGAGCAATACCGCTGCTACGCGCCCGTCAACGCCAGCTCCTCCAAACTGATCCGCATGTATCTCGCCGCGTATCGCGCCACCGGCGACCGGCTGCATCTGGAAAAGGCCAAGGCCCTCGCCGCCACGCTCACGCGCACGCAGGCGGAAAAGAAAGCGCCGGGCCGCTACCAGACCTGGGTCATGAAAAATCCCGGCCCGATGTGGTTCAACTGCGAACTGCACGCCATCCAATCCATGCAGCAACTGGCGGCGGTGGATGCGGCAATCAACGGCAAACAATGAGCGGTGAAATCAACCTCGCCGGCTAAGTCGCGTTGGGCATCCTCTTGTGCGGTGACCGGAAAAACTTTGTTTTGCGCAAGAAAACAGCCGCTTCCGTGAAGAAAGCGGCTGTTGAAATTGGTTGCGGGGCTAGGATTTGAACCTAGGACCTTCAGGTTATGAGCCTGACGAGCTACCGGGCTGCTCC
>JAPLTZ010000224.1:0-3358 GCA_026397895.1 Verrucomicrobiota bacterium
AGAGGCGCTCATTAATCTAATGGCTAATCAATATTTCGGAGCAGCGGTGGGAGGCGACCCAATTTTACTGCCCCCACCCTCGCCCGAAGCCGCTGCCGGCGAGTTTCTATTGGGCCAAATCTGTTACGGCAGCAAAGCCCTGCAGCCGCTGTATCTGCGCCGGGAGAATTTCATCAAGCACATCGGCATCTATTCCATCACCGGCGGCGGCAAGACCAACGTCGCCCAACTGCTGTTGTTGGGGCTTTTGGAGCAGGACATTCCGTTCCTGGTCGTGGATTGGAAGCGTAGTTATCACACGTTGCGTTCTCAACCGATTGAAAAAGCGAAGCAGATCGAAGTTTATTCGGTGGGCCGAAAAGGACACCTGCCTTTCCACTGGAATCCCCTGCGCGGCCCGCCCGGCGTCCACCCCAAGACCTGGATCAGTGCCGTGGCTGAGGCATTGGAAAAATCCCACATCTCCGGTCCGGGCGTCGCTGACGTCCTCATCGAAGCGCTGGACAAGAAATTCGCAGACTTCGGGTTCTACGACGGCAAGGTGGAGCAATATCCCAATTTCTTTGATGTCGCTGAGGAATTGGACCGGGTGCAATTCAAAGGGAGAAGGATGTTATGGCAGGACTCCTGCCAAAGAATCGTAAGGACGTTTACCTTCGGCCCGGCTTCCGGCGCGTTCAACGCCCGGCATCCGCTCAAGCTGGAGGAACTGCTGGATAAACCGGTCATCATTGAGCTGGATCAGGAATTACCCAAGCCGCTGCGAGTATTCTTGAGCGACCTATTGCTACGGTGGATTCATCTGTATCCCAGGGCGAAACCAACCAGTTACGCCATGTGACATTCCTGGAAGAAGTCCACAACCTGTTTCCTCGAAGCCAGTCGGAACACCAGACCACCAACAGCTTGGAGAATGTGTTCAGGGAAATTCGAGGGTTCGGCGAAGGTCTGGTCTCCATCACCCAGCATCCGTCGCTGATTCCGGTCTACCTGATGGGCAACAGCAACACGCTCATCATTCTGGGCCTGCAGCACGAGGAAGACATCCGTTCCGCCCGACGTGCGCTATTTCTGGATCAATCCGAGGAAACCTTCCTAGACCAGCTACGGGTCGGTGAAGGCATTGTGAAAATTAAGGGGCGCACCAACCCATGCCTGGTGCGCTTTCCCCGAGTGCCGAATGCCGGAGGTGACGACGATTGAGAAACGGGTCTGGATCAAATCCGGCGTGGTCGAAGAGCTTGACCTGAAACAGCAACGGCTGGTTGACCATGTGTATGAGAAGATTATGCTCTATTACCGGGAACTGTATCGCACCCGGCCATGCTACCGATACCCCTTGAGCTTGTCCCGGCTCATGCGATTGACCAAGCGCAGCGGTCATGCCGTGGCCACCGCTCTGCGGTATCTGGCCAATACCGTGCCGGCAGGAACGGATGAGACGCCGCCGGTGTTCTATGACCGCCAATCCGCCACCAAGAACAAATCGCACCGCCCGTACCGGATTTTCCTCCGCAGGAAGTATGTCTGATTACACATTATATGTGTGGGAAAATTGAATTATAGATTGAAAACCAAACCGCCATCATCATCCCGCACCCAACACCATCGCATTCAAAACCATGCATGCTTTCCAGTTCGCTGCGGCCTATCCAGCGGTTTGTCAATCGAGCGTTAATGCCGTGCGCGGTCAATGCGGTTTCAAAGTCTGCACTTCTTAGTCGTTCTGAAAAAAACTGCATCGCGTTTTCCGCCAGTCCTCCTCTCCGAATAGAACGCCCTGTAAGTTTATAAATTTCCGTCGGCATCCGATCGGATGGACATAGCTCGCATACACAACCGCCCGCACATCCGCGCAGACATCGCTCATGAGTTGGAACAATTCCCCACCGAATTGTTACGGGCCGTCCTCATCATGTTGCAGGCCGGCGACTCTCCCGAAAACCAAACGACAGCGGACTGATTTTAGGGAATCGGACACAAACATCGGATTCCCGGGCGGGGCGTTGGATGAAAACGTCCGATTCCCGAAAAGTTTAAATACTCACTTTACGTTGCAATTTTATGCCAGAACGAATCACCATCCATCACCGCAATCTGGAATATCGCAAAGCGCAGCTCCAACATTGGAAAATCCCCTCCTCCACCAAGCGCGAACTGCTGAAATTCCTGGAACAACTCGAATTGGGCCGGGTCAACCGCGGCCGGAAAATATCCAGCAGCCGCCAGCTCAAATACCTCGACCTTTTGAAAGTATTATTGGAGTTCCTGAATAAACCTACAGCCCAATTCAAATTGGTGGATTTGGAACGGCTGGAAAAAGCTCTGTCCACCGGAAAAATCATCAGCCGATTGCATGGTCGCCCATATCGACAGAGCACCCTGGTGGATATGCGCAAACTGCTTCGAATATTCCTGCGGTGGAGGTTGGGCGAGCCCAGGGCACTTGAGTTGACCGGGTGGCTGGACACCCATGCCCCCCAGAAAACACCCGATTTCTTGACTGAGGCGGAAATCGATTTGCTATATAAAGGCTGCAAGAATCCGGAACAGCGTTTTCTGATCACGGTGCTTTTTGACTCCGGGGCGCGGGCTGAGGAGTTTCATAATATCCGCATGGAAGACGTATTTTTACCTGAAGGCCGGGAAAGTTTTTTCCGCATAGCGTTAAAGGAGGAATATTCCAAGACCGCCGGTCGAACCATCGCGCTTTATTGGAAACGCTCTCAAGAAGCCTTCCAGGATTACTTGCAGCAGCGCCGACAGGAGGGCGCGCACCCGCAAGACCCGATTTTCAACAGTTCCTATCCGGCCGCCGCAAAATTCCTGCGACGCTTGGGGCAGCGGGTCTTGAAACGGAATGTGCATTACCACTTGTTCCGGCACAGCTCGGCAACGTATTACGCCAACAAGCTAAACCGGCAGGAGCTCTGCTACCGGTATGGCTGGAAGTTCAGCAGCAATATGCCGGACATTTACATCTCCCGGGCCGGCATGGAAACAAAACAGCTTGATGAGAGGTTTACGCAGACAGAACTGGCAACAGTCCAGAACGACTTGGCCAAAATGGAACAGGTCGCGAAGATAAAGGATCACCAGATCCGCCAGTTGGAGGATTCCGTGCGGCTACTCCAGCAAAACCTCGATGCTGTTTCCAAGGTGCTACGCCTTAACCCAAGGGTTGAGGATGTTGAATCGGCACTCCAGCGGAAAAAGGAAGGCCGGGGCCTACAAATGCCCACTCTGGCAGGTGAAACCGTCGTTGCCAGTCAACATAGCGATGGACCACCAAAAATGGGTTAATCACCGCGAAGCCGCATGAAAGCGATGCAAACGAGTTTTTGTAAATTGAGGGCTC
>JAPLTZ010000224.1:3419-3837 GCA_026397895.1 Verrucomicrobiota bacterium
TGCCATGCACACCAGAGAGGTTTTGGTGCCTTCACCATCGCCGAGAAAGGATTCGTGGTTAATGCCCTGATCCGCGTAATCGGGCAATCCGTTTCCAGCAGGTTCAGATAACGATGGGCGGTGGGATGGCTCAAGGCAGCGTCCCGCGCGAGGTCGGCTTGATTGAGCAGCTTGCCGGTTCGGTTTGCAGCCAGTGCCATCAAGCTTTGAAAATCCGGCAGGCTGGTAACATCGCTTAACTGCCGCAAGTCGCGCTCCAGATACGTTTGAATATAAGCGGCGAGCAACGTGCAGCAACATGCATCCCCGGCGATCTTTCTCTCGGGAGCGCGCCCGTTTCGAATCATGACGAGGAACGAGTTACCAACCTGTCCTCCGTTCGATCAGCTCCCCGCCCGACTGGAAGTGAACCACATCG
>JAPLTZ010000205.1:0-1955 GCA_026397895.1 Verrucomicrobiota bacterium
CACAGCAAAATCCGCTTCCGGGAATTTGCGCTGCGCTACGAACTGGACCGGCAATACAAGCAGTTGCAGGAAGCCGAATCGCAATTGGTGCAGGCGGAAAAACTGGCGTCGCTGGGCCGCATGAGCGCGGGCATCATCCATGAGATCAACAATCCCCTCAACTTCGTCAAGACCGGCCTCTACACGCTGAAAAGCAAGGGCAAATACATCGCGCCCGAGCAGCGGGAGGAATATCTGGACATCGTCAAGGACGTCGAGGACGGCTTCAACCGCGTCTCCGGCATCGTTTCCAGCCTGCGCGGGTTCACGCACCACGACGACGAAATCTGCGAGGACATTCCCGTGGCCGACCTGTTGGAAGCCTCGTTGCGGTTCGTCAGCCACGAATGGAGCAACCACATCCATCTGGAAAAAAATCTCACCGCCGGGCAGACGGTGAACGCGAACAAGAACAAGCTCATCCAAGTCTGCCTGAACCTGCTCGAGAACTAGCTCGATGCGCTGAAGATAAAAGAATTTCCCGCCGGCGAGTCGCCGACCATCACCATTTCCAGCCGGGTCGAAAACGGACGGAGCCTGGTGAGCTTCCGGGACAACGGCCCCGGCATCAAACCGGAAATCCTGGGAAAAGTATTCGACCCGTTTTTCACCACCAAGGACGTGGGCGACGGCATGGGGATGGGCCTGAGCATCTGCCATCGCATCGTGCAATCCTATGGCGGCGAAATCCGCGTGCAGAGCGAGCCGGGGAAATTTTGCGAGTTTACGCTGGAATTTCCGACGAAAGGGTGACATTAAACGGGTGACGCAAGGCCATGGACTATTCATACGATTACAAAAAATTCGCCATCCTCTACGTGGATGACGAAGTGCAGTCGTTGAAAGGCTTCGCCCGCGCCTTCAGCGACGAATTCCGCGTCCTCACCGCGCCGAGCGCGCAGGAGGGTCTGGCGTTGCTCGAAAAGCACAAGGACGAGATCGGCGTGCTGATGACCGACCAGCGCATGCCCGGCGAAAAGGGCGTGTGGCTGCTCGAACGCGCCCGGCAACTCCGCCCCCACATCATCCGCATCCTCGCCACCGCGTATTCGGACATGGACGCCGCCATCGCCGCCGTCAACACCGGCGCCATCTACAAATACGTCAGCAAACCGTGGGAGCCGCCGCAGTTGGAGCAGACTCTCAAGCGCGCCCTCGAATTTTTCATGGTGCAGTCCGAGCGTGACGAACTGCTCAAGCAGAAGATGTCCGTGTTGCACAACATGATGATCGCCGACCGCATCGTGAGCCTCGGCCTGCTGGCGCAAGGCCTGAGCCATCACATGCGCAATTCGTTGCAGGCGGTGAAAACCTTCCTCGACCTCGCGCCTTCCAAGTTGCAGGAGGAAAAACTGAATCCGGACGAGATGCGCAACCCCGATTTCTGGCGCGACTACCACACCAACGTCCAGACGCAGATCGAAAAGATCAACAACATGCTCAAAGACCTCTGGGCCGCCTCCGCGACGCCGTCCGTGGAGTTCAAGGATCAGGTCCAGTTGCGCGCCGTGGTCGCGGAAACGGTGGCCCAGCTTGCCGCCGAGTTCGCCGCCAAAAAAATCACCGTCGTCAACGACATCCCCGAAACCCTCCCGCCGCTGCTCGTGGATAAACCGAAATTCGCCCGGCTCTTCGACCTGCTGCTCAAGGACGATGCCGTCAGCCTGCCCGCCGGTTCGACCGTCACCTTCTCCGCCCACGCCAGCAACGAGCACGTCTACCTGCAAGTCCGCGACGACGGCCCCGGCCTGCCGCAGGAGGCGCTGCGCGTCGTGTTCGATCCCTTCGTGCTGCGCACCGACGCGCCGATGGAATACGGCATCAACCTCATGGCCTGCTACTTCATCGTCCACCATCACGGCGGCAAAATCGAGGCCACCAGCGAGCCCGGCAAAGGTGCCGTCTTCCACCTCCGG
>JAPLTZ010000205.1:1962-2779 GCA_026397895.1 Verrucomicrobiota bacterium
GCGGCCGGCGCCCACGACGAAGACCTTTTCAAGAAAGTCCTGCTCAACGACTCGCTTTGGGAAAAGCTCATCACCGCCGCGTGACGCCCCGGAGTTTCCCCCGGATGGAATCCGGGTCTTCACCACATAAGAAAACGTAAGATTCTATTGACCGTCCCGTGTGCCTGTGGCTTATCTACTGGCATATCAAAGTTGGCTCCGGCAGCGGACGGATGTCCCGTTCGCGGCTGCCCGACAAAAATCACCGTGAGAACGATTTTAGTCCTCGCCGAACACCCCGAACTTCCCGAGGCCATCCGCGCCGCGCTTGGCCCCACCGACTACCGCGTCGTCCACCGCCTCACCCTCGAAGAAGCCGAGCCGCTGCTCGCCCACGGCCTCGTGCAGGCCTGTGTCCTCGACATGGATCTGTCCAGCGTGCAGGGCGTCTGGCTCATCGAAAAACTCCACCGCCGCATCACCAAAGTTCCCATCATCGTCTACACCAGCGAAAAAACCTGGGAGTGGGAGGAAGAGGCCTACCTCAAAGGTGTCACCCATATTCTGAACAAACCCGTCCGCGCCCGCACCCTCCAGGCCGTCCTCGCCCGTCTTTGGGCATCGCCCGCGCCGAGCGTCCCCGGCAAATCCGGCGACACCGCCTTCATCACCGCCGAACCCGCGCCCGCCCCCGCCGAGACCAGCACCCGCAGCCACAACTCGTTCCAGACTTGGGAAGTTCTCCGCGATTTCTCCGCCATCCTCACCCACTCGCTCGACTCCGAGGCGATGCTCAAACAGTTTCTCCTCATGCTCCGCGAAATCCTCGGCGTCAACC
>JAPLTZ010000364.1 GCA_026397895.1 Verrucomicrobiota bacterium
CGCATCAAACCGCCTCCTCGCACGAACAGATTGGCGCAAAGTTCGGATTCTTCACCTTGAACCCGCCGTCGCGTTTCGCCGCAACGTAATCCACCTCGCACCCGGCAACGTAGGGCACATCGCGGCTGGCCACCACCACGCGAACACCGCCGGTTTCCACGGCGATGTCGCGGTCTGCGGGAGCGGCCTGCAATTCCACCTTGTAGCGCAGACCGGAGCAACCGCCGCCGACCACGCTCACGCGCAACACGCCGCCCGCACGATCCTGCTGCGCGAGCAGTTCGCGGACGCGCTGCGCGGCGGCGGGCGTGAGGCGGACGAGACGTTCATCGCCGACACGAAACGGCGCGGTGGGAGTCGGGTTGGCGGCGCGGGCAATCATGATTGAAACCGGGGCGAAGCTAGACGTTCACGCGGAAGCCGTCAACGCGGCTCAATGGCAGGGGTGCGACTGGAAGTGGCGGTCAAAAAAGTTTAGGGGGTGTGCCATTTTGGCCTGGTTCCTTGGGGGATATTGGTATAGTTGAAGTGGTTCATGAACGATGAACTACCAAAACAAAGCAAAACCGAGATGAGCAACATCAGCGGCAGCGTGCCCAAACCGAAGGCGACCATGTAGGCGATGCCGCCGGCGACGGTGCTGGCGGTGGTCGCGCCGGCGCAGGCCGCATAGACGAGGCCGCACGGGAGGAAGCCGTTCAGCACGCCGATGGCGAAGAGCGCGCCGAAGGTGCGCTGCCGGAAAAGTTTTCCCAAGCCGGCCTTGAGCCAGCCGACGACGCGCGTGGTGCTCGCGCCCAAGGCGAAATCGCTGCGGGAGGTCGCCACGGCGAGGAGAATGACCGCGCCGGCGACGAGCGAAACCCAGCGTTGCAGTCCGGCGATAGCAAAGCCGTGCCCAAGCAGGCCGAAGAGCGCGCCGAGCAGGCCGTAGGTGACGATGCGGCCGAGGTTGTAGGCCGCGCGGCCCGCGACGAACGCGGCGCGGGTGTTGCCCGTGCCCGGCAGCGCGAGCGCGAGCGGGCCGCACATTCCGGCGCAATGGGTGCTGCCGATGAAGCCGATCAGAAATGCGGGCCAGAGTTCCATGTTTTCAACCACGAAACACCCGAATGACACGAAAACCATTTTGGAGTGCGGCGGGAAGCGAAGCGCCACGCCGCTTTTGGACGCGGGCATGGCTGGCAAAAGCGGTGTCGCCGCTGCGCTCTGCCACCGCAGTCCAAAACAACGCCGAACCGTTCTGGGGTTTCGGGGAGTTCGCAGCTTTCTTTTCCGCGACGATGACGCGTTGGTCAATGAAGTATTCCTGGCCGTTGGCGGTCCATTGCACGCGGACTTTCCAGAGGCCGGGTTGGAGTTTGGTGGCGTCAAGTTGCTGCGCGTTGTCTGCGTCCAACGTCAGCGGAAAATCCCGGTCGAGGCTGGCGTCGGAGGGGCGATAGAGATGGATTTTGCCGGCGGCGCCGCGCGCCTGTGCGGCAGGGAGCGTGACGACGATGCGGTTGGCGACGGGTTCGTAGGTGACGACGACCTGCGCGGCGACGGCCTGGGAGCGGTTCTGCAAATCAATCTGCTGCTGGTAGCGGATTTCGTTTTCGTAGTAGTTGGCGGCGACGAGGTCTTCGCGCTGGCGCAGCGCGTAGATGACAAAGCTGCCGAGGAAGAGCGCGGCCAGGATGAAGAACGTGGTGATGGCGACGGGCCAGAGGCTGCGCGGAGGTTTGGCGGCATTCATTTTACAACTTGGTTCTCCCTCACCGCACCCTTGGAGGGAGGAAAAGGCAGCTTAAGCAGTCAAAAGTCTGGAAGTCCAACGTAAAAACACATGGTTTGAGGGCGTGCATGAAACCAATCCTCGCCGCGCAATGCGTCCCGCCTTCCATGCCCGTTTCCCAAAAGTGTCAACCATGCAATGAGTCCGTGCCCAGCGCGATATCCCTACCACCCCTACCGTTGCCCAACGAGGTGTAGCGGCGGTCTGTGACCGCCGGATTCGGCGCTCGCAGAGCGCCGCTACAATCAACGAGGCGCTTCGCGCGGGCAAGTTGGGCGGGCGCGAGGGGTGGTCATGATTTCCGAAAGGGAAAGTTTGCCCGCGCCATCGCCTCCGTTGCCCGAAGCGCGGCCTGACTTGGCCTCGGCGCGGGGTGGTTTGGTCGGTTCGACGGCCTCGCGTGGCCTCGCGACGGGCAAGGTTTCCGTTTCAACCGGCAAGAAAGCCCTCGCCGAGGGGTGTTTTTCCCTCCGCGAGGGCTGGTTTTCCCTCGGAAAGCGCCCAACAAATCCTGTGAATCCTGTTAATCCTGTCATTTGTTGGGCGTCGCGGGCGCGGGCTTGGCGCTGGAACGGCCCGGATAGCGCGTGGCGAGGTCGTCGTGGATGTCCCCGGCGCTGGTGATGCCGCGTTTGGCGGCGTCGCCGGTGCTGTTGTAGAAGGCGAGATCGGCCATCATCATCTCGTTACCCACCACGTCGTAGGTGTCCTGCGCTTTGGCGGCGAGCAGGTTCAGGCGCGGCAGAAACTTGTTGAACTGCGCCCGCAACGCCCGGTCTTTGAGCACCTCGGCGGGGTTCACGTAGCCGGGGATGAATTGCGGGCTGCTCGTCATGTAGGTGGCGCACTTCTCATCGAAGCCCACGGATTTTTCGCCGAGCATCACGTTGTTATCGCCGGGCGGGCGGCTGATGACGAACGGCAACGCCGCCTCGATGGTGGCGATGGCGGCGAGGATGTCCGTGACGTTGGCGTCGGTGAGTTCGGCGGAGACTTGATTATCGTTTGGCATAAACAATGGGGATTTGTGTGTTTGTTGGTTTTGACTGACGGGGCGGATTCCACCAAACCCGCCGCGCCCCGGCCATGCAACTATGGTTGCCACCCCGCCGCAGTTTGTCCGCAGATTGCACGGATGACCGCAGATTCGGGAAAAATTTGTGCCAAAGAAATGCCCGCCCAAACGAAAGCCGGGCAAAGTTTTTGCGAAGTGTTTAATGCCGCTCGGGATTGTCAAACACCTTGCTGATCGCCTTCATTTCTGGACTCCTGACAGGCACCCACTCATCGTTTTTCACAAAGTATCCCACAATCACACCGGGCTTCAGATTCAGAAATCGTTTGTCTTGGGCATATAGCCGGGCCGGAACAGAAGGGATTGCCGAAACCCCTCGCCCGATTCTCTGCGTGTTTATCCGCACGAGCCTGAACAGATAAACATCCCTGCCGTTCTTCGCATTTATCTTGGGTAAATAATATGAGAGCGTCGCCTGCTGCGGAAAAACCATGCCATTGTAATTTGTGACCGCCGAAACTTTGTAGCTCAATTCCATGAAGCCCCGGTCAAACGGCGGATCGAATTTTGTGACGCAGTTGGAACCGTCGTCGTGAATCCATGTAGTCCCGTCATTGGATATGGTCAAATCCGACAAAAATGCCTGCCCCGATTTCAAATAGCTGGCCGAGTATTTTCCGCTGTTGTTCGGGTCATTGACGAGGTCGTCGTGAATAAACCGCCTCATTATTTTTTGTTTGGAATCAATGATTGGCAGTTGTGGATTTGGGCAGTAGCACAGCCAAGAAGCCAGTAATTCCGGCTGGTGCGGCGGTGGATGGAAAAAGGGTTCGGCAATAGCACTGCCGAGCGCCTTCTCGTTGGAATCATTCGTCTCCTGCGATTTTGAAGGGAAAACATAGTAGTAGCGGATGCCATCAGGAATCGGTTTGCAATTTACCACCGTTCCGGCGGGTGTTTTTTCGGAAGGGTGCTTTACATCTTCCATGCTCTGGAGCGTGTGGTTGATTTGCCAGCTACCATTGCTGCAAGAGAACGACACCAGACCCACACTCTTGAATGTGGCGTTGGCAGTACCCGAATCGAACACCTCGACCGAAACCACAGCTTCAACATTAAAAGAGGCGACTATGCTGGTTTGAGCAAACGTCACCGGCACTGTGCCGCCTGCCAGCACGCCGACCACGCCTACGGCGATGGCGAAGATGTTTTTTGCCCAAGTCATGGTTCCTTTCACAAGTGTTGTTGTATCTGCCCGCTGTCTGCCTTCCAATTTCATTCTCGCGCCGTTTGTCCGCAGATTGCGCGGATGAACGCAGATTCAGAAAAAATCTGCGTAAATCTGCGTCATCTGCGGACGCTTCATCGCGGTTAATTCAAACGCCGCTCGGCGGCGGCGAACAGTTGGCTCAAGGGCAGTTCAAACGCCCGGCTGATGCGCGCCACGGTGTCCACCGTGGGCACGCGCCGCTCCGTTTCCACGAAGCTCAACATCTGCCGCGATAGCCCCGTGCGCGCCGCCAGTTGGTTGAGCGACCACCCGGCCCGCCGCCGCCGTTCGCGGATGACCGCCGCCAGCGCCAGGCACACCGGTTCGAGCGATGTGCGCGGAATAGGTTTGTTTGCCGACCCGACCATTTTATTTAGCCACAGATTTTCACGGATGAAACACGGATAAATACAGCGCTGCGAATCTGTTGTTTATCTGTGGCTTGATTTTCCCCCGCCGACGCTACCAGTGGCGTTTCCGCGCCATCTGCCGAATAGTTTGAAGCCAATCAACAGCAAGCCATAGAGAATCCGTCCCAATCCAAAACCAGCAACCAGCCCGAGAACTAGATTGAAAATCACGGTTGTGGTGGTGTGGGTCGGGTTAAGTGCGGCAGGCTCGAAAATCTCCAGAACTTTTTTGCCCGGCAACGCGAGCGGCCCTTCATGCGTCAACGCCACCAGCCGCCGGGCGATTTCGTTGGCAATCAGAACAGGCTCATCCGCGGTGTCGCTGGAGACTGTCAACTGATAGCTCGCTGTCCGCGGAAATTTGGAGAAAAAAATCTGTCTGGCTAGCAAGTCGCGCGTGTCGTCCAACGAAAGACCGGCATAGCGGTAACGAACGGCAAACTTCGCATTGAGGTTCAAGTTTGAAATCACCGTATCCAGCACCACCGGCTTTTTGACGAGTTCCGCCAAGGGTTCAGATTCGACAACCCATGAACCGGGAATGGGAAATTCGGCTTTGGCAGGCACGATAACTGCCGTGGCGGAATACGCACGATGCGCTACGGACATGTAAGCGCCCATGCCGAACCAAGCAAAAATCAGAATCCCGCAGCCGACGGAAATCCATTTTGCAATCTGCGAGAAGCGCGGTGCAACTTCCGGCTTCGGACTCCTGACTTCTGACTGCTCCGGGCTGGCGGCGATGGTTTCCACGAGGGTCTTGACCTGGCTGACTTGCTGGTAGCGGAGTTCGGGTTTCTGTTCCAAGGCGCGCAGCACGATTTCATCGAGGCGCACGTCAATCTGCACTTTGGCGGAGGGCGGCTGGAGTTGTTTGCCGGGGAGTTCGCCGGTGAGCATCTGGTAGAACACCACGCCCAGCGCGTAGATGTCCGCCCGGTGATCCACCTCGCCCGGCGCGTGGATCTGCTCCGGCGACATGTATTGCGGCGTGCCCAGAACGCGCCCGGCGTCGGTGAAGGCGGGTAGCGCAGGCTTCCCAGCCTGCGGGTTCGCGGAGCATCCTTGCTCCGTGTTCCCGGCACTGGCGGCAGGGATGCCGCCAGAACCCGCCGACAAGGATGTCGGCGCTACATCGCCGATAATCTTCGCCAGCCCAAAGTCCGCGACTTTCACGCGGCCGCGGCGGTCGAGCAGGATGTTCTCCGGCTTGATGTCGCGGTGGACGATGCCCTGGTCGTGGGCGAATTGCAGGGCGTCGCAAATCTGCGGCACGATGGCGAGCGCCTCGCGCGCGGCGACGCGGCTGCCGGCGAGCAGTTGCCGCAGGTTCACGCCATCCACGTATTCCATCAAAAAATAAAAAAGGCGCGAGGCGTTGGGCGCGGGGCTTGAGGCGGGAAGATTGTCTACGTTGCCGAATTCATACAGGGTGACGATGCCGGGGTGGTTGAGCTTGGCGAGGGCCTTGGCTTCGCGGGTGAAGCGTTCGGCGAACGCGGGGTCGTCGCCGATGCCGGGCGGGAGGATTTTCAGCGCGACGATGCGGTCGAGCTGTTTCTGGCGCGCCTTGTAAACCGCGCCCATGCCGCCCTGGCCGATGAGTTCGAGGATTTCGAGCTGGGGAAAGAGCGCGGCGAGTTCGGCCACGGGCGGCGGCGAGAACGCGGGGGATTTGGGGTCGGTGAAGATGGTTTCGGTTTTGAGGTTCAACGCCATGAGGCATGGCGGGCAGAGGCCGGCGGGGGCGTTCGCCGGGAGCGGCGCGCCGCATTGCGGACATTTGGGCAGCATTTCCGTCTTCATGCCTGTTGCTTACCGGTGGCCACGGCTTTGTTACAAGCCACGGGAATTATTGCCGCAAAAAAGCGCAAAGAGCGCAAAAACAAACCGGCCAAAACTTTTCGACCTTTTGCGACTTCTGCGTCTTTTCGCGGCGATGGGTTTTCCGGTTTCATTTCATTGGCCGTCGAGGGCGGCGGCGAGGTGGCGCAGTTCGGCGTCCACATCCGCGCCGGCGGCGAGGGTCTGGGTGATTTCCTCGCGGTAGATTTCGCGGAAGCGTTTGCGCAGGCGATGGACGGCCACGCGCGCCGCGCCTTCGTTCGCGCCGAGCTGTTGCGCGACGGCGGCGTAGTCCAGCGCGCCGCGTTCGGCGAGGAGGCACGGCTTGAGCGTCTCGAAATCGGCGGGGCGGCCGGCGGCGGCGAATTCGGCGCGGAGGCGGTTGACGGTGAGGTCGAGCAGGGTGAGCGCCCATTGCTGGTCGAAGGTGGCGTCGGGCGCGAGGGCGTGGCGGTCGGCGGCGTAGCGGGTTTCGGCAAAGGCGGTGTCGAACGGCGCGTGGGTCTGGCCGCCGCCGCGGCGTTGGGCGGCGGCGCGACGCCATTCGTTGCTCATGAAGTTTTTCAGCGCGGTGATGAGGAAGGTGCGGAGCCGGCCTTTTTCGCGGTCGGCGGCGTCGAGCCAGTTTTTCGCGAGCAGGCGGGAGAAAAATTCCTGCGTGAGGTCCTGCGCGTCGGGCGGCGACTGGCCGCAGCGGCGGACGTAGGCGTAGAGCGGATACCAGTAGGCGCGGCAGAGGGCTTCGAGGGCGGCGGCGGATTCGGGGGAGGGGCGTTGCGTGGCGGCGAGGACGAGCGACCAGCGCGTCGGCGGAAAGACGCGGGGCGCGGCGCTGGAGGAAACCCGGCTGCTCATGGCGGTCATCGTATGGGAAGGGATTACCGGAAACGAGCGGGTTGTTACCGGAAAAATGCCGCCGCGAATGGCGCGCGGGAGGCGCGTCAGCGCACGAGCGTGTAGTGCTTCTTGTTGAACTTCACGCCGAGCCACTGTTCGAGCTTGAGCATGCGGCGATGCTTTTTGTCGCGGGTGCTCAATTTGTAGTTTGGGTCGGCCTGAAAAATTCCGTCCGCGCGCGGCAGCCAGCCTTGCACGGCCTGCGGGTGCGTGCCGGTGAAAGGTTTCAGCACGGCCGGGTCGATCTGCGTGTAGTCCACGGCGGTGTTGGCGCGGTTCTGCCAGTATTTTTGGACGGCGGCGGTCTTGAGGTTCATCTGCTCCTCGTTGCGCACCCAGCCATAGTGGTAGATGGTCGCGCCGGTGTGCGCGGCGCGCGGGTAGCGGGATTTTTTGTGGCCGACGACGACGTTGAAGAAGAGGCCTTCGGACGCCCACGCGGGGATGGTGTTGCGGATGATGCGCACCTCGCTGCGATACCACGCCGGCGACCACGCGTAGGTGTTGGCGTTGCCGTAGAAGTGCAGGTAGTCGAAGGCCAGCGCCTCGACGCGCTCGTCGGGCAGGTGGCGCTCCATCGCGGCGCGGATTTTCGGCAGGTCGGCTTCGTGAACCAGTTCGTCGCCCTCGAGGTAGAACGCCCAGTCGCCGGTGCAGTTGAAGAGGGCGATGGATTTCTGCTGGCCGTAAACGAAGCCCTTGATGCTGTAGTCGGGGCGGATGTTTTCGTTCCACTGCGTGGCGATGATGCGGATTTTCGGATCGCCGATCTCGCGCAGCAGCTTTTCCGTGTCGTCGGCGCACGGGCCGAGCGCGACGATGAATTCATCCACGAGCGGCAGCACGGACTTGATGGACGCGACGAAGGGATAGCCCAGCCGCTGGCCGTTGCGCAGAAAAGTGAAGCCGCTGACTTTCACGGCGGGATGGTATCAACTGCCGGAGGCAGGCCAAGAGTGAAAACCCGCGTCAGCCGGGCCGCGCCAGAAACTCGGCGAGGTGGCTCTCCGGTTTCAGGTTCAGGAAGTGTTGCCGGTTCTTTTCCAGGTCGGCGAAGG
>JAPLTZ010000226.1 GCA_026397895.1 Verrucomicrobiota bacterium
CCTTGTCGTCCTGAATGCCCGACAAGGCGGGAAACATCACCTGATAAACGACGCTGTGAATCTGCGTGATCGGCAACAGCATCAGCCCATAGGCGCGGCTGTAAACGCCCAAGGCCGCCGAGCCGAAAAATTTTCCGATCACCAGATTGTCCGCGTTGCGCGCCCAGTAGTTCATGAACGTGAAGGCATACAGGTGGCCGGAGAATCCGATCATCTCCCGGAGCGCCGCCGGGCAAAAAATCCAGCGGGGCCGCCAGCGCGACAGCCAATAACGGAACGACAGCGAAAGCAGCGCGCCGCCGACCGTCTGCGCCACCAGACTCCAGACGCCCATGCCGCAGACCGCCATGATCACGCCCACCGCCCCGCCCAGAAACACCGCCGCCGTGTCCATCTTGGCGAGCGTGCGGAACTGCATCCGCTTGTTCAGCAGCGCCGAGGGGACGTTGGAAAGGCCGGAGAAGATGAAGTTGACGGCGATGACCCGGAAGATCGGGGTCAAAACCGGCGAATGGAAAAAGACTGCGAGCCACGGCGCGATCAACCACGTCACGCCCGCCAGAAAAATCCCGATGCCGACGGTGACCCAGAACACGGTGTGGATGTGTTCCTCGGCCAGGTCCTGCTTCTGGATGAGCGCGGAATTGAATCCGGCGTCCGCGAGCATCCCGGCGAACCCGGTGAAGACCATCACCATCGCCATCAGGCCGTAGTCGTCCGGCGTCAGCAACCGCGCCAGCACCACGGTGAGCGCAAACTGGATGGCCTGCTGCGCCACCCGCCCCGTCCCGCTCCAAAACACGCCCGAGGTGACTTGGGATTTCAAAGAAGGTGAGGCCATTGATGAAATCCAAATAAAAGCTGAAATTTGGAAAGTAGAAAGCTGAAATCAGCCGGGACAAAACGGAAAGCGGAAATCAACAGAGCAAAAGCAGAAAGCAAAAATTGGGAAAGCTGAAATGAATTTCTGTTTTCTGTTTTCACAATTTCTATTTTTTCTTTTGTTTCTACTTTCTGCTTTCTGCTTTCTGCTTTTCTTTTGTCCTGTTGATCATGGTCGCAAAGATCGCCATCAGTTCTTCGGCTTCTTTCTCCAACGGCAAAGTGTCCGTTCGATCAATCCCGCATTCCTCACGGAGCAATTCCAGCCAGAGCTGCGCTTCGTCCGCTTCCTGAAGCGCGCCGCCAAGCTTGGAGACAAACTCATCCTCCGACCGGGCCCGCGAGGCTTCGCGAACGTGCGCCGCCACGGAAGTGCCGGAGCGCAACAACTGTTTGCCCAGCACCCGAACCTCTTCACGCTCTTTGGGGAGTCTGACAAACAGCCGGATTACGGCGGCGGCAAACTGCTTTGTCCGATTTCGAAACTCGGTTGGAAGTCGCCCTTGGTTCATTTCGATTTTGTGTTTTAGGTTGGCGACGGCGTTCCGGAAAGTCGAGCATCGAACTGATCGGGTTCAACTTTCAGCTTTCTGCTTTCCAAATTTCAGCTTTTCCCCACAAGCCCGGCTTGAATTCACCGGCCGTTTCGCATCAACTAGCCCCATGTCGCCCGCTGCCCCGCAGACCGCGCCCGAGAACGCCAGCCCCGCCGCCCCGGCCAGGTTGAGTCTCGCCGCCTACAACCTCCATCAAGTCGCCGAGCGCATTTCGGAAATGCTGATCTACGCGATGGTGGTCTTCAGCCCGTGGGCTTTCGGCTGCACCAACTCGCGGGTGCTGCCGAACTGGACGGTCTTCGGCGTCACGCAGGCCTGGCCCATCTGGACGATGAACTTCGCCGGCTACCTGCTCGCGCTCCTGCTGCTGGCCAAACTGGTCGTGCGCCGATTCACCGGCTACCAGCCGCCGCGCTGGGGCGAGGCGGTCGCCGACGACCGCCGCCGGCTCGTCCGTTTTCTCGCCCGCGCCGTTACGCCCGCGCTGGCCGCGCTCACCGGGCTCATCCTGCTCTTCTGCCTCGTCAGCGCGCTGAACGCCCGCAGCAGTTACCGCCCGGAACTGTTCCGGTTCGATTATTACCAGAACTCCCTCGCCTGGCTGCCGCACAGCTACGACGCGCCCAACACCTGGCTCGCGTTCTGGAATTATCTCGCGCTGGCCGGCGCGTTCTGGGGCGTGCGCGACTGGCTGGGCGGCAAGACCGCCGGCGAGAGCCGCGCCGAGCGCAAGGCCGCCGCCGGCGACCCCGGCCGCATTTCGCTGCTGCCGGAGCGCCTGCGCCGCCTGCTCTGGGTCCTGAGCATCAACGGCGCGCTGCTCGGCATCGA
>JAPLTZ010000256.1 GCA_026397895.1 Verrucomicrobiota bacterium
GAATGAACTCCGGGCCGCTGGCGGGCAGCTTCGCGGCCTTGGCCTTGTATTTTTCAATGCCGGCGGCTTTTGCCTGGATCGGCTGATGCACCGCGTAATGCGGCAGGTAGAGAAAGAACGGCTGGTCCTTCGCGCGCTCGATGAATTTCAGCGCCTCGTCCGTCAGCCGGTCGTTGAGGTATTCGCCGCGCGGGCCGTCGGGAAGGTTCGGAATTTTGTAAGGGCTGAAGTAGGACGGCGGATGCCCCAGACCGCAACCGCCGATATTCAAATCCCAGCCCTGATGTTCCGGCCAGTATTTCTCGTCCTCGCCGAGATGCCACTTGCCCATGAACGCGGTCTGGTAGCCGCCGGCTTTCAACGCCTCGGCGATGGTGACCTCCTCCAGCGGCAGAAACCGCTGGAAGTCGGGGCGCTTGAGTTTTAGTCCCGGCTTGTCCGCCTGCCCCGGCAACCAATCCGTGATGCGCAGTCGCGCCGGATATTTTCCCGTGACGATGCTCGCGCGCGTCGGCGAACAGACATTGCACGCAGCGTGGGCGTCGGTGAACTTCATGCCCTGCTTCGCGAGCCGGTCAAGGTTCGGCGTCTCGTGGAAGGTGCTGCCGTAGCAACCTAAGTCCGCCCAACCGAGATCGTCGGCGAGGATAAAGATGATGTTCGGTTTGGCGGGCGCAGCAGCAATCAAGGCGTTGCTAAAAACAGCGAGGCCGCAGCAGAGAGACAGGAATAGTTTCATGTTCGTAATTTACTTTTGTTCAGGGCTTGGTGGCAACCTTCATCACCGTCTGCAACGTCACCGGGCCGAGCAAGCCCGACGGCGGCAGCGGGGAATCCTTCGTGTAATGCTGCCAGATGGCAAAGCTGACCGGCGCATCCGCCGGCGGCGCGTCTTTTCCAACCCACTCCGGCCATCGGGCGAGCGCGCCGCTGTTGTGATACTTGAAGCCGGCCTGCGCCATCTTCGTGACGTCGCCGATCAGGCGGTTGACCCATAAGTCGGTAACGCGGACTTCGATTTCATTTTCGCCGGCCTGGAGTGCGCCGGTGATGTCGGCGCGGAACGGTTGTTTCCACAGCACACCGAGGTTGTGGCCGTTGACGATGACTTCAGCGAGATTGTGAACCGCGCCCAGATCGAGGAACAAACTGCCCGGCTGGAGCTGGGCGGATGAAAGCCGGATGGTCTTCCGGTAGCTCGCCGTGCCGGAGAAATGGCGAATCCCTTCTTCCGGGTGGCGCGAGAGATCCATCAGCCGGTCCAGATGCGCCGAGGGCGGCGCGCCGCGTTCCGGCTGGAAGGTCACGTTCCAATCCGTGTCCAACGGCAGCGTGGCCGTTGCCGTTTCTGCCATCACCTTTCCGTTTTCAATCCACAGATTGTGCGGCGACGGCAACGCGGGTTTCACCGCCAGCGGCGAGGCCGGCTTGCGGAACACCACGAACCATGACCCGCGCGGATCGAAAGGAATCTGCACGGTCGTGCGCCCGTCTTTTTCCTCGTAGCGCGCCGCGTCCCGGATTTTGCCGCTCGCGGCGTCCCACAGCTCCGGCTGTTTTCCCGTCACCCGGAACGTGCAGAGCGCATCCAAGCCCGCGTCCGACTGGTTCGACACAAAATAAACTTCCGCCGCCTGCGTCCGGCGGTGGATGTAGAGCAGTTCCGCCTGACCGTCCGCGAGCTGATATTCAAAGTCCGGCTGCAATCCGATTTCTGCGGCCAGTTCATTGAACTCCCTGCCCCAATACACGCGGCCCTTGCCGAAGGCGTGCGCCTTGACGGTCTTGCCATCGCAATCGCCCCAGACTTCGCGGCCAATCGTCTGCACTTCCCGGTCGCAGTTCGGAAAATCGCTCAAGCCCGGCGCGCGCGTCGGACGCGGGCCGATGACCAGCGCGCCGTCACGCACGAGTTCGCGGATGCGCCGCGCCACCGCCGGAGTCATCAGCTCGCTGTCGGGCAGCAGCAGAAACCGGTAGCTCATGCCGCTGGGGGTGACGAGCCGTCCGTCATGCACCGCGAACACGCGCAGCACCGCGTCCGCATCGCAACCGTCATAATCGAAACCCGCCGGCAACGCGGGATGCAGTTCCTCGCGCCAGCCCAGATAGTTCGGCGCGCCTTCGCCCGTCAAATGCACGACGTCGGCGACGAAGCGGCCTTGCGACAGCAAATACTGGCTGCGGGTGATGTAGGAAATCCACGCCGCGCCCTGTTCCCACCAGGTGATGGTGCGGCCACAGTTGATGCCGAATTTGCTCAACGACATGCCGGGCTTGAGGTTCAGCCACGGCTGGTGGGCAAAGCGGTGGAACACAAAACGGTTTACGCCGAGACAAAAGGCGCGATCCCCGAGCGTCTTCATGGAATACGGATCGTCGGCCCAGTTTCCTTTGACCGAGGTAAAAGCCTCCGCTCCGACAATCGTCTTGCCGTAAACATGCGCCGCCGAGGCCGCCGTCCGGCAATCCACGCGCGGCCCGCTGCCAACCCAGAATTCGCCCATCGGAATGTCCGCCTGTTTCTGAAAAACAATCGGGTCGTAAAGATATTGCTGCCGCCCGCACGGCTCGCCTTGGAAAATGATTCCATGCTCGTGGCACAGGCTGGTGAGGCGACCCCAGAAGTTTTCTGCAATCAAGTCGGCAATGGTGCGGCGCAGATCCCACAAAAAACGCTCACTGTGTTCCCGGTCGCCCACGATGTGCCCGCCCGCCATCACCGGCAACCACGGCATCAGGTCATAGCCGCGCCGTTTTTGGAACTCCTCGCGGAACGCCGGCGTCCAATTCAGGTCGTGCTGTTCCCAGCTATCAATGATGGCCTGCGTGAACGTCTTGCCGGCCAGCGGGCCGAGCCGCTTGAGTTGCTTGGCCATCATCCCGTCGAACTGCGCCTCGATACCGTGCGGACTCAGCTTGTCACATTCGAGACCCCGCCCGGCTTCCGTCGCCGGCGCATTTTGCTGGCCCGTGGGCGTGTGGCCAATGCGCAGAATCGTCCACTCGCCTTGCGGCACATCCCATTCCAGCCGCCCGTCGCTCGTCATGCGGCTGGAAAGATTAACCGTTTGCGAGGTAATGCTTGAGTCGGCAGCGGATAATCCCGCGTTGCCGGTCGCGGCAAACAACTGCGCGCCGCCGCCGTGGTCGCGAACCTGATCGAAACCCGCCTTGAGTCCCCAGTAGCTGACATGCGCTTCCGCATCCACGGTGAAATCCACCTTCGCGTCCTGTGGCTTGATGGACATTTCCGACAAGACCAGCTTGAAAAACCGGCCCTGCACGGCCTCGAATCCAATCGTGACCGACGGATAAGTGGCCGACTGTTTTTTCCTCCAGCCAGTGTCAAACTCGCAGACATCCCGAAACACTTTTCCGTCGTCAGAGGCTTGCAGCAAACAATGCGGCAGTTTTTCGTCCTCCTGTTTCGTCACTGTGACCGACCGGACCGTCACCGGCTGGTCATATTCCAGTTGGCAGAAATTCTTCGCGGCGGATTTTTTCGCGGCGGGCAGTTTGGCGGCGGCGGGAATCGCCAGCACGGCGATGTCGCGGTAGGTGTCCAGCTTCGTCGCCGGTTGCGGGAGTTTGCCGGTGAATTTGCCCGGCCCGGAAACGCGCGTTTCACTCCAGGTCACGCGCTGCATCGCATTGTCGGGTTTGATCCACGGCCCGCCGCCGCCGCTCCAGCCGTCGCCCATCAGCGAACTCAACTCCAGCCCCAGCCGCGAACATTCCTCGGCGGAAAACTGAACCATCGCGCGCCACTCATCGCTGAAATAGGGAACTTCTTTGACCATCCCGGCGGGCGCTCCGAGGGCGACGCTGAATATCTGCGCGCCGCCCAGGCCGATGCGCTTCATCGCCTCCAGATCGGCGGTGATCCCGGCCTTGGTGACGTTGCCATTCATCCAATGCCACCAGGTTTGCGGCCGCGCCGAATCCGGCGGCGCGGCAAAACCCTTTTCCAATTCGTCCGCGTGCTGGCGGCGACGTTGGTTCTTTCGCCGGGGTCGCTGGCCAGATTGTAAAGTCCGCTGATGGCGTTCGCATGCCCGCCGTCTTCCTCGCCGTTCGGCTGCGGCTTGGCCCTGGTTTCAACCAGCTTCCACGGCCCTTGGCGGATGGCAAATCCGATGCCGGACGCATTCACCACCGCGCCCTGGCTCGGATGATACGCCTCCGGTTTGCCGCGCAGCAGCGGCAGGATGCTGGCGCTGTCCTCGCCCGCACCGGCGGGCAGCTTCACGTCCAGCAGGTCGGCGCAGGTGGCCATGAGGCTGGCCAGCGAAATCACTTCGTTGCAGACGCTGCCCGGCTTCACTTCACCCGGCCAGCGCACGACAAACGGCATGCGATGACCGCCTTCGAGCAGGCTGCCTTTCGCGCCGCGAAACGGCCGACCGGCGGCGAATCCGCCGTTGAGTTTCTCCTGCGATTTGATTCTTGGATTCTGTCCGTTGTCCGACGTGAAGATGACAATCGTGTTTGAGCGCAAGCCCGTCCGGTCGAGCGTGTCCAGCACCGCGCCGAGCATCGCGTCGGTTTCCAAAATTAAATCCGCCATGCGGTGAATGCCGCTCTTGCCGAAAAAGTTGGTCGAGGGCGTGAACGGCTGATGCGGAATCGTCAGCGGATAATACAGGAAAAACGGCTTGCGATCCGCCGCGCGGGTTTGCAGGAACTTGTCCACCTCGGCGGACAGCACCGGCGCGATGTTCTCAAACTTCCAACCCGCCGCCATTGGGCCGGCGATGGTCACGCCGATCTCCGGATCGTGCCCCGGGAATCTCCCCGTGAGTTCCGTCGTCAGCCGGTCGTTGCGGATGAAACAAAACGGCGGCTGGTTCGGTGCGTCCGTGCCAAAGTATTCATCAAACCCGCGCGTGAGCGGGCCGCCGGTGATGGGTTTCGTGAAATCAATTCCCGCCTCCGTGCCGTTGTCCTTGTAGGGCCACTTCGCCAGCGGCTTCTGCGCAAGCGGATCGGGCTTGCTGCCGTCCTTGGCTGGCCATTCCCAGCCGAGATGCCATTTGCCGATGCACGCGGTGTAATAACCCTGCCGTTGCAACAACGCCGGCACGGTCAGCCGGTCATATTCGATCAGCGGCGAATCGTAGGGCGCGAGCACGCCGTTGCCCGAGCGCGAGCGAAACCCATAGCGGCCCGTCAGGATGGCATACCGCGTCGGCGTGCAGACCGACGCGCTATGGGCGTCCGTGAAGCGCATCCCCTCGGTCGCGAGCTTGTCCATGCTCGGCGTGGGCAGCTTGGCTTCCGGGTTGAAACAGCCGACATGGGCGAGGCCCAAGTCATCGGCCAAAACATAGACGATGTTTGGTTTAATCGCGCCGAATGCCGGGCTAACAATGAAACCCGCCAGCAAAACCGTCAGCGCGAGCGGGCGTTTCATTTGGCGGCTGTGATTGCGGTGCTGGTCTTGGAAGCGCGGATGTCGCGGTAGATTTTTTCCAGACGTTTCACGCGCTCGGCCTGCGAAACCTCGGCGAGCAGATTGGTTTTCTCGGCCAGGTCGGCCTTGAGGTCGTAGAGCGCGGCGGCTTCGTCCTTGATGTTGATGAGCAGCTTCCAGTCGCCTTCGTAAACGGCGTGCGCCATGCCGTCGCTGGCTTTGCTGTCCTTGCCGACCGGCCCTTGGCGCTTGCCTTCGTTGCCGCTGAAAACGTCGCGGCCCGGCGAGGATTGCACAAGCATCGTGCGGCGGACGGGCTGCGAATCGTCGCGCTGGCCGAGCAGCACGGGCACGAGGCTCACGGCATCGCGGCACTGGCCGGCGGGGATTTTCACGCCCGCGAGTTCGAGCGCCGTGGGAACGATGTCAAAGGCGCAAACCGGCTGCTGACGGACGGTGTTCGCCGGAATTTTCCCCGGCCACCGGACGATGAACGGCACGCGATGCCCGCCCTCGGCGATCATGGACTTCGCACCCTTCAATCCGCCGACCGCGTCGTGACCGTATTCCTCGCGCTCATGCGGCAGCCCGCCGTTGTCGCTGGTGAAGCAGATGATGGTGTTGTCCAACAAACCGCGCTTGGCGAGCGCCTCGGTGAGTTTGTTAAGCAGAATATCCGTCTCCATCACCATGTCGGTGTGGTCGCTCATCTTGGTCTGGCCTTTGAGCGCGCTGCCGCGAATGGCCTCGGCGGGCGTGTAGGGCGCGTGCGCGCCGTCGGAACAGAAATGCATAAAGAACGGCGCGGTCACGCCGCTGGCCTTGTTTTTTGCCAGCACGTCATCGAGAAATTTCTCGGCGTGTGCCAGCAGTTCCTCCCCAATCTTGGTGCTGTCCCAACCGGGCGCAAAATAATCCGCGCCGACGCCCGGCCCGACTTCGTCCTGTGCCGGATGAGTTTTCTTGCCGCCTTTTTTCACGCCCTTGGCGACTTTGACGCCCAAGGCGTTTTGCATGGCCGCCTCGCCGTGCAGAACCTTGTCCGCGCCGCAGGAGGGAATCTCATTTTCGAGGAACAGCAGCGGGATGGCCTGATGTCCGCGCGGGATCAGGAACGAATAATCGAAGCCCCAACTGATCGGGCCTTCGGTCATCGGCTTGGAGAAATCCGGCTGGCCGTCCGGCAAGAGCGCGTGCTGGCCGCCGAAGCCCTGCTTGCCAAACATCGCCGTGCGATACCCGGCAGTTTGCAGCAGGTTCGCCACGGTTTTCTGGCCGGGCAGGATGGCCGAAGGCGTGTTGAAGCCCCATGTGCCGCCGGGGTCACGTCCGCGCCACGGGAAATTGCCGGTGACCATCGAGTAGCGCGTGGGCGAGCAGAGCGCGGCGGGCGTGTGCGCGTGGGTGAAACGCATCCCCTCGCGCGCGAGTTTGTCCACGTTGGGCGACGGGATTTTGCCCTGCGCGTTGTAACACTGGTAATCGCCCCAGCCGACGTCGTCGGTGAGGATGACGAGGATGTTCGGGCGCGGGGCGGTTTCAGCGGCGGAAAGACGGCCGCCAAGCATGAACATGGCGGCGAACAGCGGGAGAACGAGGTTGGGGCGCATGGTTTTTGGACGCGGATGGTTCGCGGATAGTTTCAATGTTTCTGGAGATAGCCGCCCTGGGTGAACTTGAACAGCGGCGATTCCGTGCGCGCGGCGCGGAGAATTTTTCCCATCTGCTGCACGCGGTCGGGAAATTTGTCGGCGAGGTCGGTTTTCTCGGCGGGGTCTTCGGCGAGATTGAAGAGTTGCAACGGGCCGTCGGAATTTTTCGCCACGTTGTAGCGGACAACTTTCCAGTCGCCCTGCCGCAGCGCGACGCGGCCGCCCATCTCGTGAAATTCCCAGTAAAGATACCCGTGCTGCGCCTGCGTGCCCTGCCCCAGCAACGTCGGCACAAATGAAATCCCGTCCACTCCGGCGGGCACGGGCTGACCCGCGAGCTCCGCGCACGTCGGCAGCACGTCCCAGAACGCGGAGAGCAGGTCGGTGGTTTTTCCCGGTGCAATCTTGCCCGGCCACGCGGCAACCATCGGCGCGCGGATGCCGCCTTCGTAGAGATCGCGCTTGCTGCCGCGCAATCCGGCGGCGCTGTCAAAGTAGGCGGGGTCAGAGCCGCCTTCGCTGGACGGGCCGTTGTCGGAGGTGAAAATGATGAGGGTTTTTTCCGCGAGGCCGAGTTGCTTGATCTTTGCCACAATTTCCCCGACCTGATCGTCGAGCAGATTAATCATCGCGGCGCGGGCGGCGTGCGGCTCGGGTTGCGATTCATACTGGCCGTTGCGGTAATCCGCGCCGTCGTCCTTGCCCTTGAAAGGTTTTTCCACGCCGTATTTTCCGCGGTGCCGCGCCATGTAGCGTTCCGGCGCGACCATTTCGGCGTGCGGAATGATTGTGGCGACGTAGCAGAAAAACGGCCGGTCTTTGTTCGCCTCGAGGAACGCGAGCGTTTTCTCGTGGATCAGTTCCGGCGCGTAAACGCCTTTCTTCTGACCCGCGTTGGCGTCGAGTTCGAGCTTCTTGTCGTCGTCCCAGAGGTGGCGCGGATAATAATTGTGGCCGAGGCGCTGGCAGTTGTAGCCGAAGAAACGGTCGAAACCCTGCTTGAGCGGATCACCCTCCGAACCGGGGAAACCCAGCCCCCACTTGCCGAACGCGCCCGTGGCATAGCCGGATTTTTGGAGCAACGTCGCCAGCGTGAGCGTGCCGGCGGGCAACGGCTGCTGGCCCTCGGGCTTCACCTCCATGTTGCCGCGAATCGGCGTGTGGCCGGTGTGCAGCCCCGTCAGCAACGACGACCGTGACGGCGCGCAGACCGATGTGCCGCTATAATGTTGGGTGAAGCGGATGCCGTCCGCCGCGAGCTTGTCGATGTTCGGCGTGGCAAAATGTTTCTGGCCGTAGCAACCCAGGTCGCCGAGGCCGAGGTCGTCGGCGAGGATGTAGATGATGTTCGGCTTGTCCGCAGCGGACGCGGCGGCAACGGACGCGATGAGCGCGGCGACCGGCAGGGCGCGGTGAAGGATGCGAAACGCGGCGGTGATTTTCATAAGCGGAGAACGTGGAGTCATTGTTGTTTTTTGCCGGGCCGTTTCTTGCCGGACGGCTGGGCTTCGGCGGGCGGGTTGCCGGCGTTGCGGATTTGTTCGAGGCGCGCGGCGAGTTCCCTGACCTTGCCCGGATTTTCGGCGGCGACGTCCTTGGTTTCGCCGGGGTCGGCGGCCAAATCGAACAGCAGTCCGGGTTCGGGAATCTGGTAACTTTTCCACGGGCCGAGTTTTTCGCGCACGAGTCCGGGCGGAATGAATTTCCAATCGCCGGCGCGCAGGGAAACGCCGCCTTCCTGCGCGTATTCAACGATGTGGTCGCGGCCGGTCTTGGACTCGCCGAGGAGCGCGGGCAAAACATTCACGCTGTCAGACATGGTGGCGCGGGCGGGCTTCTGCCCGGTGAGCGCGGCGAACGTGGCGGGGAAATCCACCTGGCCGACCATCGCCTCGGAAACGCCGGGCTGCACCTTGCCCGGCCAGCGGACGATGAACGGCACGCGCGTGCCCGCTTCAAACCGGCTGTATTTGCCGCCGCGAAACGGCCCGGCGGGTTTGTGCGCACCGAGCTTTTCATTGGCGCCGTCCACGTAACCGTCGTCGAGCACGGGGCCGTTGTCGCTGGAGAGGATGACGAGGGTGTTCCCGGCGAGCTTGAGCTGGTCGAGCTTTTTCAGGATTTCGCCGACGCAATAATCGAACTCTACGATGGCGTCGCCGCGCGCGCCCATGGTGGTCTGACCGACGAAACGCGGGTTCGGCACGCGCGGCACATGGATGTCCTGCGTGCAGAAATAGAGGAAGAACGGCCGATCCTTTTCGCGTTCGATGAAGTCCAGTGCGTGCTTCACGAACACGTCGGCCATGTCCTCGTCGTGCCAAAGCGCGGCTTGGCCGCCCTTCATGTAGCCGATGCGGCCGATGCCGTTGACGACGGCCTGGTTGTGGCCGTGACTCCAATTCATCCGCAGCGCGGCGCGGTCGGTCACGCCGTCCGGCTCGCCGGCAAACGATTTTTTGTAACTCACCGAAATCGGGTCGCCCGCGACGAGGCCGACGACGCGGTGGTTCTCGACGTAGACGCACGGGACGCGGTCGCCGGTGGCCGCCATGATGAACGAGTAATCGAAGCCGACTTCAAGCGGGCCGGGCTTGATGTCGCCGTTCCAATCCACCTCCCGCTGGCCGTCGCCGAGGCCGAGATGCCATTTGCCGATGGCGGCGGTCCGGTAGCCGGCGTCCTTGAATATCGCGGGCAGCGTGACGCGGCCCGGCTCGATGATGAGCGCGGCGTCGCCGGGCAGGACGCCCGTGCCCTGCTTGCGGAAGGCGTATTCGCCCGTGAGCACCGAGTAGCGCGACGGCGTGCAGGTGGCGGAGGAACAATAGCCGCTGGTGAACCGCAACCCTTCCCGCGCCAGCCGGTCCACGTTGGGCGTCTGCACGGCGGTCGCGCCATAACAACTGAAATCGCCGTAGCCGATGTCGTCGCCGTAGATGAAGACGATGTTGGGCCGGTCGGCGGACGCGGCGGCGGCGTTCATGGAAAACGCGGCGAGGGCCGGCAGGAGGAGGTTGCGGAGGAGGCGGTTCATTTTCGGTCCAGATTAACGGACAAACATTTTTCCGCCATCCCGCGTTTTGGGGATGGCGGTGGTTGGAGCAGCAACAGAAATCATTGGCCGCAAAGGCAGACGCCGGGGAAAAGGGTGATGTTACAATTTATCCCACAGGGCCGAAGGGTGGTTGGTGGGGAATGCGTAGCCAATGTCGCTGTTCTTGAAAAATGCCGCATGGCCGTCGAACCAGCCGCTGCTCAACCGCCCCGAATGCCGCGGCACGGTTCGTCCATCGCCGGCGTCAAAATATGGGGGCGCCCACGTCGGCACCACAAACCGGACACTCCCCGTGCCCGGCCCTTCCGGGTTTTCCACCCATTGGTCGGCATACTGCGCCACCCGCAGCGGAGCCGCTGTTCCATTCCTGATATCGGCAGAGTCGCCAAACACCAACGACGCGCTCGGATGAGCCACTTCACTTTCCTTGACCGGCTTGCCGTTGGGCCCGGTTATCGGCCTTCCGAACTCCGCAAGATTTATCCCAATGCCCAGGTAAGCATTGGTGTTGTTGGCCCAAGCTGTCAGATCAATATGCGTCACGGCAGGACAATTGAATGTGTCGTTGGCCTTGATATACCCCGCCAACCGCAAGGCATCCGGCCAATACAACGAATTGTTGTCGGTCACCACGAACGTCTTCTTGTCGTAGACCCAATTATCCCAGCCCGCGATGTTTTTGTCCCGATACAACGGCATGATACACCCGCCAAAGTCGTCCACATACATCCGCGTCGCCAGACCGATTTGCTTCACGTTGTTCAGACATTGTGTGCCCTTCGCCTTCGCCTTCGCCTTCGCCAGCGCGGGCAGCAGCAGCCCCGCCAGAATGGCGATGATGGCGATGACCACCAGCAACTCGATGAGCGTGAAACC
>JAPLTZ010000245.1:0-1358 GCA_026397895.1 Verrucomicrobiota bacterium
CCGCGGAGCAGCTCGCGCGCTTCGGCCCCATCGTGCGCGCGGCGGGCGGGAACGTGCGGATTTTGCCGGTGGATGTTTACGGCGGAAATGAAACGACGACGACCTTCAACGTGGCGAGCGGCATTTACCGCGCGGTGAACGCGGGCGCGAACCCCATCAATCTGAGCCTCACCAGCGCGGGCGACAGCGCGTTCCTGCGGCAGGTCATCCAGCAGGCGCACGCGCAGGGCGTGGCGTTCTACGCGGCGGCGGGCAACGAGCCGGTGACGACGCCGATGTATCCGGCGGCCTATCCGGAGGTGGTTTCCGTGACGGCGGGAAACCAGAGCGGCAGCCCGGCGAATTTTGCGAACCGCAGCAGCACGGTGGACGTGGTCGCGCCGGGCGGCAGCGTGGTGTGCTACGACGGGCAATCGTGGATGGTCACGGGCACTTCGGCTTCGGCGGCGTATGTGAGCGGCAAGGCGGCGGGCGCGGCGGCGAACAATCCGGGCGCGCCGGCAATGCAAGTGCAGGCGGCGGTGGTCAACGCGCTGCCGAAGATGAACCCGACGCCGTAGCGCCGGGGTGCAGACAGAATCGCAATCAGGTTTGACGCGGCCAAGCGCGCCGGTCAATTTATTCCCCCGAAACCCTTTTAATTCCTATGACGCTTTCCGCCCGACAAATTTTCCGGCAAAAAATTTCCCCACTCCTGCCGCTCGCGCTCGCCGTCCTGCTGCCCATCCTCTGCTCCGCCGCGCCGGTGACCGATGCGCTCACGCCGTTGCCGGCGGGCGGCGCGAAGCTGCGCGGCCCCGTCGGTGAGAAAATTGCCGCCGTCGTCCGCGCGCGTTACGCCTCCGAGTTCGCGCGAAAGGAAGTTTATCCCGAAACCGCCGAGGCGTTACACCAGCGGATTGACGACCGGATTCCCGGCGGGCGCGCCGGCTACTGGCAGGGCGAATTCTGGGGCAAGTGGATGCTCGGCGCGGTCGCCGCCGCGCGCTACACCGGAGACGCGCGGCTGCGGGAATTCATCCGCGCCGCCGGCCGCGAAGCCATCGCCACGCAGGACACGAACGGCTACATCGGCACCTATTCCAAGCCGGACTCCACGAAAGCCTGGAACATCTGGAGCATGAAATACACGCTCTGGGCGCTCGTCGAAGCGCACGAACTTCTCGGCGATGCCGACCTCCTCGCCGCCGCGCGCCGCGAGATGGATTATCTGATGACGTTCGTCGGGCCGGGCCAGGCGGACATCGTGAAGACCGGCGAGGAATTCAGCTTCCCCAGTTCCTCCATTTTGCAGCCGCTGCTGTTTCTCCACCGCGACACCGGCGACAAACGCTACCTCGATCACGCCGAATACATCG
>JAPLTZ010000245.1:1468-4610 GCA_026397895.1 Verrucomicrobiota bacterium
TTTCCCAATCCCAGCCGTTGGGCGAAAGCCTACGAGCTGATCCATTGCGTTGAGGGCTTGGCGGAATTGTATCGCGCGACGGGCAAGGCCGATTATCTCCGCGCCGCCGAGAACGTCGCCGCCGACCTCATCGCCAACGAGCGCACCATCTCCGGCAACATCAGCCTCGGCGACCGGCTGAATCACGCGCCGCTGAACCCGGAGGCGTATTCCGAAGTCTGCGATGCCGTTTACTACGCGCGCCTCTGCGCCCAACTGCTCCAACTCACCGGCAAGGTGGTTTACGCGAACGAACTGGAACGCACTTTCTACAACAGCCTCTGCGCCGCCGCGAACGCCGACGGCGACTGGGTCGCGGGCCACCTGAGCCTCAAGGCCGCGCACGTCACCGCGCCGATGCACTGCCTGCTGAACCACCAGCATTGCTGCGTGGCCAACGCGCCGCGCGGCCTGCTGCAAGCCGCCGAGCACGCCGTGATGACCGGCAAAGACGGCGCGACATTCAACCTCTATCTGCCCGGCGACTTCGCGCTGGCGTTGCCCGGCGGCGACAAATTGAAACTCGCCGTGCAAACCGATTACCCCGCCACCGGCAGCATCCACATCACGGTGAACCCGGCGACGGCGAAAACTTTTTCCGTCAGCCTCCGCATCCCGGATTGGAGCGCGAAGACCACGGTCAAGGTCAACGGCCAGCCGCTCCCCGGCGTCAAGGCGAACAGCTACTTCCCCATCCGCCGCGAATGGAAAGCCGGCGACCGCATCGAATTGAATCTCGACCTGCGCGGGCGCGTGACGAAATTCCCGGACGCCGCGCAGTCGTTCGTCGCCGTCGAGCGCGGGCCGCTGGTGCTGGCGCGCGATTCGTTGCTGCGGAATGACGCCGTGAACAGCGCCGTCGCGCTCGCGGCGGACAAGGATGGTTTCATCCCGCTCCAGCCGGCGCGCGCGCCGAAAGGTTTTTGGCTCACGTTCACCGCGCCGCTCGTCGGCGGCGGCAGCATCCCGATGTGCGATTACGCGTCGGTCGGTGAAATCTACAAGCGGCAAATCACAAATCTTTTCAGCAGTCCCGCGCGACCCGGCCTGCCCAGCGCGCCGCCCAAGCCGGGCGTCGTGGCCGACAGCGCGGAGGATTTCCGCGTGTGGCTGCCGACGGTGAAGCAGAACGCCGCCATTCAGGAATGGAACTTCGACCAGTCCGGCGACCTCCAGGGCTGGCAGGCGAACGCCCACCTGAAAAACGTCGCCGTGACCAACGGCGCGCTCGTCGCCCGCGCCGACGGCAGTGATCCGATTCTCGAATTGAAGCCGCTGCTCGATTTGCCGGCAGCGGCGGATCAGGTGGTGGAAATCCGCCTCAAGTCCGACCGCAGCGGCGAGGCGGAATGGTTTTGGAGCAACACCGCCGCCGGAAAATACGGCGGCTTCAGCGGAGAAAAATCAACGCGCTTCAACGTCCTCGGCGACGGCCAGTGGCACACCTACCGCCTGCTCCCGTGCTGGCACGCCGAAGGCCGCATCGTGCGGCTGCGGCTCGACGTGTTCGACGGCGCGCGGTTCGAGTTGGACTTCATCCGCATCGTGCAGCTCGCGATGTCGCCCGCCGCCACGGGCGCGGATTTCGATTTCAGCCGCGGCGCGCAGGGCTGGCAATGGCTCGACACCGTGGTCGAAAAAACTTCCGCGCCGTGGCCGGGTGGAAAGTTTCGCTCCACTTCCGCCGGCGAGCTGTTAAGCCCGCCGCTGAAGTTCGACGCGGAGGAGAACAACTGGGTTTCCGTCCGCATGGCCGTGGACCAGGGCCGCTACGGCACGATCTTTTTCGCCACAAAAAAATCATCGCGCCTGCACCAATACAATTTTCCGATTCAAGCCGACGGTCGCGAACACACCTACAACCTCGACCTGCTCGCCGTCCCGGACTGGCGCGGCGAAATCGTCCTGCTCGGCCTGCGCCCCGGCGAAGCCGCCACGCCGGCGGACGTGCGCTGGCTCAAAGCCGGCGATGCGCCGCAAGGCCCGGCGCAGTTGACCGTGCGCGCGTTCGGGCTGGAGAACGCCCTGCCCCGCGCCGGCGCGCCGCTCACGCTCGCCGCGTTCATCGCGAACAACGGCGGCAAGCCGGCCACGAATTTGCAGCCGCAACTCACGTTGCCGACCGGCGTGAAAATCCTTTCCGCCACAAACACGACTTCGCTCGCCGACGGCAGCGGCACGAAATGGACGTGGTCGTTGCGCGCGGAAAAGCCGTTGACCGGCGAGGCGAAGCTGACTGTGACTGCGGCGAACGTGGAAAAAGTTTCCGCCCGCGCACCGTTGAAAATCACGGCGAAGTTGCCCGTGGCGCAGAACGGTTACGTGCCCGAACCGCAGCCCGTGCGCGGGCCATTCGAGGTGGGCGTGTATTATTTTCCCGGCTGGAACACCACCGCGCGCTGGCAGCCGTTGGAAAGTTATCTGGAACGCCGCCCCGTGCTGGGCTGCTACCGCGAGGGCGATTCGGAAGTCGCCGACTGGCACATCAAGTGGGCGGTCGAGCACGGCATCACGTTCTTCGCGTATGACTGGTATTGGTCGCAGGGCACGCGATCGCTCGACCACGCGCTGCACGACGGCTACTTCAAGGCGCGCTATCGCAGCCTGCTGAAGTTCTGCCTGCTCTGGGCCAACCACAACCCGCCAAACACTTCCTCGCTCGCCGACTGCCTCGCCGTCACGCGCTACTGGATTGAAAATTATTTCCGCCGCCCGGAACATTTGACCGTGGACGGCAAGCTGGCGGTCATCATCTTCGCGCCGAGCCGGCTCGCCGAGGATTTGGGCCACGCGGGCGTCAAGCCCGTCCTCGAAGCCATGCGCGCCGAGTGCCGCGCCGCCGGTTTGCCGGGGCTGCACCTCATCGCGTGCGTCAGCGATGCCGCCAGCGCCCTCGCCGCCGCCGAGCAAGGTTACGACGCCGTGACGAGCTACAACTGGGTGCATCTCGGCATGACCGACGACAGCAACTACGCGCCCTACGAAAACCTCCTCGGCGGCTATCACACCAACTGGCTGGACATCCTCCGGCAATCGTCCGCGCCGCTTTCGCCGCTGCCCATCTGCGGCGGCTGGGACGCGCGCCCGTGGCACGGCGAGAACA
>JAPLTZ010000127.1 GCA_026397895.1 Verrucomicrobiota bacterium
CAGGCTGCGCCGTATTTTGAATTTTACGAGTTCATGGAAGACCGCCTGCTCGTGGGCGTGCCGGACTATGTTCCCGCCGCCGTGGTGGACGGCGACATGCTCGTGCGCCCGACGCGCTTCGGCAGCTTCAACGAAGGCGTGCTGAATGTTTCCAAGGTGAAGACCGGGCCGGTCACACTCTCGCGGTTTTTGCCGCTGGGTCAGGGCTATGCGATTCACTCCGTCACGGGAACGGCGGTCGCGCCGCGCGCTTGGGAGGAAGCGGGCTGGCTGCCGCCCGCGCCGCAATTGCCCAGCCTGGAGATCATCCTCGACACGCCGGTGGCGGATTTTGCCGAGAAGGTCGCCTGTCAGCATTACATCCTCTCGTATGGCAACACGACCGAGCAACTGAAGGCGTTTTGCAAACTGAACCAGTTCGCGTTCATCTGAAATCGCAAGGCGCATCCCGGTGAATAAAATCCGCTCAATATATTTTGCTTTTGCCGCGACGATGCTTTTTTCGTCCGGCTTGGCGGCAGCGGAATTGCAACCGGCGCGGCTGCGTTGCGAATACGCAAACAACCCGCTGGGCATCGAAGCCAAACAACCGTGGCTGAGTTGGGAGTTTTCGGCAGCGCCCGCCGGGTCGCGCGGACTGCGGCAGACGGCGTATCAGGTGCTTGTGGCATCGAGCGAGGCGCTGCTGGCGGAGGGCAGGGCGGATTTGTGGGACAGCGGCAAGGTGGCGTCCGATGCGACGATTGGCATCGAGTATGCCGGGCGCAAGCTGCGCAGCAACGAGCGGTGTTTTTGGACGGTGCGCACATGGGATCAGGACGGCAAAGTTTCGGATTGGAGCAAGCCGGCCCGCTGGACGATGGGCTTGCTGGATGCGTCCGACCCGCCTTCGCCCGGAGGCTTCGGCGCGGCAGGCTGGCAGGCGAAATGGATTGGCGTGCCGACGAACGCGGCGCAGGCGAGCCGGTTTTTCCGCGATTGGAAACGCAAGATGCCCGCTCCTGCCGATCCCGCGCCGATGCGCGTGCCCGCCGGGCCGGAAGTGCAGGCCTGGATCGCGGCGACGAAGGTTAATTCGACGTATCAAATGCCCAAGCAGTTTGACGGCGTGAAGTATTCGCAGGAACGGCTGGAGGAATTGCAGCCCGCGCCGCTGTTGCGCCGCGAGTTCGCGGTCGCCGCGCCGGTGAAGCGGGCGGTGGTCTATCTCTGCGGTTTGGGTTGCTACCAACTGCGCGTGAACGGCAGGAGCGTGGATGAGCGGGTGCTTGATCCGGCCCAGACCGATTACGATGTCCGCGCTTTTTATACCACGTTTGATGTGACGGAATTGCTGCGCGCCGGCAAGAACGCCATCGGCGTGGTCTTGGGCGACGGCTGGTTTCGCCAGACGCTGACTTTTACCCATTTGAAGCAACCGGCCGCTTTCGGCCGGCCCGGATTGCTGCTGCAAATGGAAATCGAATATGCGGATGGCCGGGTGGAGCGCGTGGTCAGCGATGGCAGTTGGAAATGTTCGATCGAAGGGCCGGTGGTGAAGAACGCGGTTTATGCGGGTGAACTTTACGATGCGCGCCGCGAAATGCCGGGCTGGGATGCGCCGAACTTCGATGAAAAAAACTGGGCCGCCGTCGAAGTCATTCCGCCGCTCACGCCACGGGTGCAATCGCAGATGATTGCGCCGATCCGCGTGGTGGAAACGGTGAAGCCGGTGGCGCTCACCAATCCCAAGCCCGGCGTGTGGGTTTTCGACATGGGGGCGCAGTTGACCGGCCACGCGCGGCTGCACACGGCTGCTCCAGCCGGAACGGCCATCACTCTCAAGTTCGCTGAAACCCTGAATCGCGAGGGCCTCGCGCATCAGCCCGAATCATTGAACATGGGCGCGCGCGCCGTGGACATGTATGTCTGTCGCGGCGGCGAAGCGACGTGGGAGACGCAGTTCACCTATCATTCGTTTCGTTATGTGCAGGTGGAAGGTTTGGCCGGCAAGCCCGCGTTGGACCTGTTGGAAGGGCGTTTTGTGACGCAGCGGCTTTTGTGCGCACGGGCATGCAGAACGCCCAGCACAAGTGGACCGATTGCCCCTCGCGCGAAAAACGCGGCTGGGTGGGCTATCCGCTGCACATGGTGATGGCGTATAATTTCGATGCCTACCCGTTTTTGGGAAAGATCGTGGAAGAGATGGGCGTCAAAACATTCACCCTGAAAGTGAAGGACAAGTTTTATTCGCAAGTTTGCCGCACCATCATTCCAACTGCCGACAGCACCGCCCACGCCACGGGTATCCATGGCGTTCTGCTGCCTTGGGATTTGTATCTGGAATATGGCGACCGCCGTCTCCTGGAAAAAGTTTATCCCGTGATGCGCGGCACATTCCTTTGGAATGTGGCCGGTCTGACGCCGGATGGCGTGAGTGATTGTTGGATTGGTGACTGGCACGACGCGCTGCCGGGATACGAGGAGAAATATATTCAGCTTCGGAAAGAGGCGGCCAAGCGGACGGGCAAGACCGGCGGCGGCGGACAGTCAGTCAACTCTGATCCCGGACCGACGATCACGGCCCGCTTATACCAAGCCGCCCAGTATATGATCGCGACCGCGCGAACCCTGAACAAACCGGAAGCTGAGATCAGGGAATACGAACAGATTGCCAACCACATCAAGGAAGGCTTCGTCAAAATTTTCTACAAGTCCGATGAACTGGCCTACGGCAGCCAGACCTCCGATGCGTATGCGTTGTGCCTGGATTTGCTGCCGCCGGGCAAGAAGGAACAAGTCGTGGCCAGCGTGGTGAAGGATGTGATGGTGACGCGGCAGGGGCATTTCTCCACGGGCGAGTTTGGCACAGACCGGTTGTTGGAGGCGCTGACCCTGAATAATCAGGACGAGGCGGCTTACACGCTGATGACGCGGGAAGATTTTCCCAGCTTCGGCCTGATGATGGCGCTGGGTTCGACCACGACGTGGGAGACGTGGGGCGAGGCCATTCTCTCCAAGTCGGAGTCAGGCAAACCTGAACTTGTGGCGGCGACCCGGCCGGTGAGCCACGCGCAGTTCGTCGCGGCGGATGGATGGTTTCTCAAAAGCATCGCTGGCATTCGCCAAGACGACCGCAGTGTCGGATTCAAAAACATTATTTTGCGCCCGCATCAATTCCGTCAGCTTGACTGGGCCAAGGCGGATTTCCACTCGGTGCGTGGCGTAATCACGAGCGACTGGAAACGGCAGGGCGAGCGGTTTTCGTGGAGGGTGGTCGTGCCGCCGAACACGACGGCGACGGCGTTTGTGCCGACGAAGGATGCCAGGACAATTTCGGAAAGCGGCCAGCCGGCGGTGCAGGCGCAGGGCGTGAAGTTTTTACGGACGGAATCCGGCGCGGCGGTCTTTGAGCTCCAATCCGGCGGGTATGAATTCCAATCAGAACTGTGACGCTGATATGAAACGAAAAATCCAACATCTCGGACTGGCACTGTTTGGCGCGGTCACGCTGGCGACGGTGGGATTTTCATCGGCGCAAGCGGCGGAGTCGGCGGCGCAGCAGAAATTGCCCAACATCGTTTACATCATGGCCGACGACCTCGGCTACAACGACCTCTCCTGCCAGGGTGCGACCAAGGTCACTACGCCCGGCATTGACCGGCTGGCGAAAGAGGGGATGCGGTTCACCGATGCACACACGCCGGCGGCCTTGTGTTCGCCCTCCCGCTATGGCGTGTTGACGGGTCGTTATCCGTGGCGGCGGAGCAGTCCGAACACCTGGGGATCTCCCGGCGCGGCGCTCCTGATCGAACCGGGCCGGATGACGACGGCTTCGCTGCTCAAGCAGGCGGGCTACACCACCGGCGTCGTGGGCAAATGGCATCTGGGTTTCGGCACGAAAGAAAAGCCCGTGGACTGGAACGGCGAACTCAAGCCCGGCCCGCTGGAGGTGGGCTTCGATTATTTCTTCGGCGACATTGCGAACCGCCACGGCTGCTATGTGGAGAATCATCGCATCGTCGGCCTCACGCCCGATGACCCGGTTAAATTCAACGGCGGCAGACACACCGGCGGCAAGGCGGCGTTCACCATGAAGAACGAGGACAACGCCGAAGTGCTGCACAATAAAGCCGTCGCCTTTATCGAAAAAAACAAGGACCGGCCATTCTATCTCCACTATGTGCCGAACAACGTCCACACCCCGCTGACGCCGAACCAGCGGTTTCAAGGCACAAGCCAGTGCGGCGTGTATGGCGACTTCGTCAAGGAACTCGACTGGTCGGTGGGCGAAATTCTGGCGACGCTCGACCGGCTGGGGCTGGCGGAGAACACGCTGGTCATTTTCACCAGCGACAACGGCGGTGTGTATGAGGCGAAGGCGTTCGCAGCGGGACATCGCTGCTGTGCGCCGTTGAACGGCCAAAAGGCCGACATTTGGGACGGTGGCAGCCGTGTGCCTTTCCTGGCCCGCTGGCCGGGACACATTCCCACGAACGCGACGTCAGCGCAGGTGCTGTGCATCGTGGACATGCTGGCCACTTTCGCCGCTGTGACCGGCCAGACGTTGCCGCCGGATGCCGGGCCGGACAGTTTTAATCAGTTGCCGGCGATGTTGGGCCAGACGCTTGCCGCGCCAACCCGTCCGAATCTGATTGTGCAATCGGGCAAGGACACGGTTTCAAACAAGAAACCGGACAAGAAGGTGGAAATTTGGGCGGTGCGCGAGGGCAAATGGAAACTGGTTCTGGGCCAAGGGCCGGGTTATTCGACCATGCCCGGCCGGGGGATACAGTTGCGGTTCGACGAGGTGGGAATGACCAACAGCGATCACACTGCCGCCGGAAAACTCAAGCCCGGCGCGCCACCGCTCCAACTCTACGATCTGGACGCCGACCTCGGCGAGACGCAGAACTTGTATCTCGACCATCACGACGTCGTCGCGCGGCTTAAGAAGTTGTATAAGGAATTGGTGAAAAATGGCCGCAGCCGGCCCTGAACCCCGACAGACCCCGAAAACATTTAACAATTATGAAAACACAAATCGCATCGCCCGCTTGGGCCAAAGTTGATCTGACCAAAGTTCCGGCCATGAAAGTTCCTGCGCCCGGTCCGAAATCCAAAGCCGTCCACGCGCGCTGCACGAAATACTTCAAGGGCTTGAGCGGTCAGGTGAAGCTGTCCAGGTGAAATTATTCCCGGTGGCCTTCGAGTCCGGCCACGGCTGCACGATGACCGACGTGGACGGCAATGTTTACATTGATTTCTCCTCGGGCATTTACGTGACCACGCTGGGCCACTGCCATCCGAAGGTGACCGAACAGGTGCAGAAGTATGCGGGCCAGTTGATGAACTGCCATGACTTCACCACCGAGATCAAAACGCGGCTGATGGAAAAGATGGCCGCCACGTTGCCCGGCGACCTCAACGGCTTCCAGCTTTACGATTGCGGCACGGCGGCGGTCGAGGCGGGGCTGCGTGTCTGCCGCGCGGCGACGGGCAAGCACGAGCTGATTTCGTGCTTCAATGATTTCCACGGCAAGACGCTGGGCGCGGTTTCGCTGGCGGAATATTCCGCCCAGGTGAACGGCCCCAGCCGCGTGCCCGGCAGCCACATGGTGCCACGGCCCAATCCGTATCGCCCGCACTGGACGAAGGCGGACGGCACGATTGACACGGACGCCTACATCGCGTTCTACGAGGAATATCTGGCGCGCGGCACGGCGCGGATGGTGGCGGCGTTCGTGCTGGAGCCGATTCAGGGCTGGGGCGGGTCGGTGATGCCACCAGATGATTTTCTCCCGAAGCTGCGCGCGTTGTGTGATCGCCACAAGATGCTGCTGATGGCGGATGAAGTCCTCACCAGCATGGGCCGCACCGGCAAGTGGCTGGCGTGCGAACACTGGAACACGCTGCCCGACGTGGTGACGCTGGGCAAAGGTTTCGGCAACGGCTTCCCCGTGACGGCGGTCTGTGTGCGCGAGCCTTACAAGGAAAGCATCGAGAAAATTTCTGCGTCTTCGAGCTACGGCGGCAACCCCATGGCCTGCGCCGCCGCGCTCGCGTGCTTCGAGGTCATCGAGGAGGAAAACCTGCTCGCGCGCGCCACGCACTTGGAACAGATCGCGTTGAAATACATGCGCGGCATGATGGAACGCCATCCCATCGTCGGCGACGTGCGCGCGAAGGGCTGCCTGATGGGCGTCGAACTCGTCAAAGACCGCAAGGCGAAGACGCCGTTCGACGACGCTGGCAAGCTGGTTTACCAAAAAGCCTTCGCGAAAGGGCTGGCGTGGATTCCGGCGGGACATATCCTGCGGATGAGCCCGCCGATCGTCATGGACGACGATACGCTGATCAAGGGTTTGGGGATCATCGAGGAATCCATCGGCGAGACGGAAAAGGAGCTTGGTTATTCCAAGTAAGGAAACCAACATCACGCCATGAAAAGTTTCCGGCTCAAAAAATTGTTCAACGCGAAATCCGGCCGCTGCTTCGACGTGGCGGTGGATCACGGCTTCTTCAACCAGCCGGGCTTCCTGAACGGCATCGAGAACATGTCGAAGGTGGTGGCGACGCTGGTGGACGCGGCGCCCGACGCCATCCAGCTCACGCTGGGCATGGCGCGGCATCTGCAGGAGATTCCCGGCCGGCACAAGCCCTCGCTCGTGCTGCGCACCGACGTGGCGAACATCTACGGCAAGACCCTGCCGGAGAACCGCTGCTTCAGCCTGATGATCGAGGACACCATGCTGCAGGCCGTGCGCTACGACGCGACCTGCGTGTGCGTGAATCTTTTCCAGATTCCCGGCGCGCCCGAAGTCCACGCCGAGTGCGTGGAGAACATTTTGCGGCTCAAACCCCAGTCTGATTATTACGGCATGCCGATGATGGTCGAGCCGCTGGTTTTTCAGGAGGATCGCTCCGGCGGCGGCTACATGGTGAACGGGGACGAGACCGCCATCACGCATCTGGTGCGGCAGGCGGTGGAGCTGGGCGCGGACATCATCAAGGCCGACCCCACGGACGACGTGCATGTTTACCACAAGATCGCCGAGGCGGCCTCCGGCATCCCGGTGCTCGTGCGCGGCGGCGGCCGGGTGAGCGACGAGGTGATCCTCAAGCGCACCAAGGTGCTGCTGGAGCAGGGCGCGGCGGGCATCGTCTATGGCCGCAATATCATCCAACATCCGAACCCCAAAGGCATCACGCGGGCATTGATGGCGATGGTGCATGATGGCGCGAGCGCAGAGGCGGCGCGGGCGATGATTTGAAACTGCGTCACGCCGGGCGAGGTTGCGCGGCCATCACAAAATTGAACCAACCAAACGCATCAACAATCGCACTGCTCCCTCGCGAGAAGCAGTGCGCCGAGATTGCGGAGGCGTTGCGCCCGCAACTCATCGCGCAGCGCCGCGATTTCCACAGGCACCCGGAATTGTCGAACCGCGAGGAGCGGACGGCGCGCGTGGTGGCGGACAAGCTGCGCGCGCTCGGCTTGGACGAGGTGCGGACGAAGGTGGCGCGGCATGGCGTGGTGGCGCTGCTCCGGGGCGGCCAGCCTGGCCCGGTCGTCGCCGTGCGCGCGGACATGGACGCGCTGCCAATCAACGAGACGATGGATGTGCCCTACAAATCCCTCGTGCCGGGCGTGAAGCACGCCTGCGGTCACGACGCGCACACGGCCATCGGGTTGGGCGTGGCGGAAGTCCTCTCGCAAATGCGCGGCGAGATTCGTGGCGCGGTGAAGTTTCTGTTTCAACCGGCGGAAGAAGGCGCTCCGAACGGTGAGGCGGGCGGCGCGCCGTTGATGATCAAGGAGGGCGCGCTGGAGAATCCGCGGCCGCTGGCGATTTATGGATTGCACACGACGCCGGAGATTGCCGTGGGCCAGGTCGGCTGGCGCGCGGGCGGCGCCCAGGCAGCGGCGGACAGATTTACGATTACCATCCGCGGCAAGTCCGTCCACGCCGCGATGCCGCAGAAGGGAGTGGACGCGATTGTCGTCGCCGCCGAGTGCGTGGCGGCGTTGCAGACGGTCAGGAGCCGTCGCATTGATGCGTTCCAACCGGTCATCCTGACGGTGGGGACGATTCACGGCGGCGCGAAATGGAACATCGTCGCGGACGAAGTGAAGCTGGAGGGGACGGTGCGGACGCTGGACGAGGCGACGCGCAACCGGGTGGAGAAAGTGATGCGCGAGACGCTGGCCGGAATCTGCGCGGCGTATGGCGCGAAGTATGAACTGGATTATCAGCCGATGATGGAGATGGTTTTCAATGACCTTAAGCTGGTCGAGGAATCGCTGCCGGCGTTGCGGCGGATGGTGGGTGATGGAAACATCGTTCCGGCGGCGCTGCGGATGGGGGCGGAGGACTTTTCGTATTATCAAAAGGTGTTGCCGGGATTTTTCTACCGTCTCGGTTCGGGAAATCCCGCGAAGGGAATCGTCGCGGAGGCGCATACGCCGGAGTTTGACATTGATGAGGAATGCCTCGTTGTCGGCGTGAAAACGATGGCGGGGCTGGTGCTGGACTTTTTGGAGCGGAACGCCGGAGGCAAAGCGAGCGGTCAATAATTAAAAACCCACAACCCGTTCTCTGAACATGCCTGCTTGGTTCGAACAATTCGCCGTCGCCGTCTGCGCCATCTCCGGCGCGCTCGCGGCGACGGGCAAGCGGCTCGATCTTTTCGGCGTCATCGTGCTCGCGGTGGTGACGGCGGTGGGCGGCGGGACGATTCGCGACCTGTGCCTCGGCGCGAAACCGGTCTTCTGGATTGAGAACCCCAGCCACATCGTGACCGCCACGCTGACGGCGCTCGCCACGTTTGTCATCGTGCGCTTCTGGACTTTGTCGCAGCGTGCGTTGCTCGTGGCGGATGCGTTTGGACTGGCGCTGTTCACCATCGCCGGCACGGAGAAAACGCTGCTGATGCAATCTTCCGGCGTCATCGCCATCATGCTCGGCGTCATCACGGGCGTCGCCGGCGGACTCCTGCGTGACGTGTTGCGCCGGGAAATCCCGCTCGTTTTCCAAGCGGAGATATATCTCTACGCCACGGCGGCTTTCTGCGGCGCGACCGCGTTTGTGGCGTTGCAAAAAATTGTTCCGGACTCGCCGGCAAACCGGTTCATCGCGATGGGGATTATTCTTTCGCTGCGTCTTGCGGCCATTTGGTGGAAGTTGCGGCTGCCGGTTTTCAAGTCCCGCGAAAACGACGAAGGCAATGACGTCTGACCAGGCACCCGGCCATCAAGCCGTGAAAACCATCCGCTTTGAAACCACAACATTATGAATCAACCGACAACGTCTGACCGCTTCGGCGTGGAGTGGCTGCGCCGCCGGATCACTCCGAAGATGCGGCAGCAGCTCACCGGCTTCGCCTTTGCCTTCGTGGGCATGGTGTTGATGTCCTGCAATTACATCACGGCCAAAATCGCGATGGAGGGCTTCAATCCCAAGACGTTTGCCTCCCTCTGGTATGTGGAGGCGACCCTCCTCAGCCTCGGGCTGACCTTTGCCATGGGGCAGGGGCGGCAGCTCAGGCTGCGGGGCGCAGAGTTGCGGCTGATGCTGTGGCTGGGGATTACGCTGACCTTCGTGGCGCTTTTCGGCTGGGCCGGGCTTTCAAAGATGGACCCGACGTTTAATTCCTTCCTCAGCCGGTTGACGCCGATGATGATCATTTTGCTGGGCGTGGTGATGCTCAAGGAACAAGTCCGTCCGCTGGAATGGGTGGCGGTGGCGGTGATGGTGGGCGGTGGTGTGTTGAGCACGCTGGGCGGCACCTGGCAGGCGGAATGGTGGGCCATCGTCCTCGTGCTGGCGGGTTGTTTCTGTGCCGCGCTGCAATTCACCATAGCCAAGCTCGGTGACGACAAGGGCATCCCCCCCTTGGTGGTGAACGTCTATCGCATCGCCGTGGCCGCCGTCGTGATCACGCTGGTGACGCTGGCGCTGGGAGAATTCGATTTGACGAAAGCCCAGCCGCGCCATTGGGCGGCGCTGTTGATCGGGGCATTGATCGGCCCGTGCCTGAGTGTCACGCTGACCTTCGCATCGTATCGCTATTGGGAGATGACGCGCACCGCGATGGTCATGACACTGCAACCGCTGGTGGTATTCCCGATGGCGTGGGTGATGTTCCACGATGTTCCCGGCGGCTGGAAACTCATCGGCGGCCTGGTCATTCTCGTCGGCGGGCTGTGGCTGGTGGCCTTGCACCGTCCGCCGCACGAAACCGTCCGGCCTGAAAAAAAGTAGGGCCGCAGCGGAGTCTGGACTTACCCGGAGGTCGGCGCGGGCTTTCCCGCCGCGATGGTTGCAAGCTTCTGGCGGTATTTTCCCGGCGACGTTTTCATGATGCGCCGGAACTGACAGTGAAAATTGGGCAGGCTCTCGAAGCCGCAGCCGTAGGCGATTTCGGAAACGGTGCGGTCGGTCTCCGCCAGCAGCCGGCAGACCTGGGCGATGCGCAGTTCGTTGACGACCTGCATGAAACATTTGCGCGTGGTCTTCTTGAACAGCCGGCTGAAGGCGGAGGAACTCAGCCGCACGCTGCGCGCGACTTCGGCCTGCGAGATCGCGCCGGTCAGATTCTCGTTGAGATATTTGAACACTTGGCTGATGCGCTCCTCTTCGCGCTGGTTCAGGCGGACTGGAGTCGTGGATTTCCCCAGATGGCGGATGCCCGGGTCGCGGCTCAGGCGGCAGAGGATGTCTAGCAGCGCGAGCAGGCGTTCGGATTGGTTGAGCGTGGGAAATTCCTTCAGCCGCGCGGAAATTTCCTTGCGCATGGGGGCGCTGAAGGTCACGCCGCCGGGCGCGGCGGTCAGCAATTCCAAAACTGGTTGCATCTCGGGCGTCTTGAAAAAATCCGCGCCGAGAAAGTCGGGCAGGAACTGGATGTAGAGTGCCTCGGCCTTCGGCGATTCCGGCGCGACCTGCCAGATGTGCGGCACGTTGGGGGCGATGAACACGAGGTCGTCCGGGCCGAAATGTCCGATGGAATCGCCCACCAGTCGCCGGCCGCGCCCCTGCCGGATGTGGATGAGTTCAAATTCCGGGTGAAAGTGGTAGGGCGCGGAAAACTGTTTGCGGACGACATGCCGCCAGTAGAACGATTGCTGCTCGTTCGTGATGATTTTCTCAAACTCGGCCCGTTGGGGTTTGATCCGGCGCACGGCAGAGCAATAGGCCGGATTCCGTCAAAAAACAATCCGGTTTTGTCAAAATACCAAACGACGTTGCAGGCTTGCCGTGGTAGTTCTATGGCAGATGAAAACTCCGATTGGCCGTAACCTCCGGCAGGGCATCCGGCTCAAACAGGCTGGTGGTTGAACCATTGAAATAAACCCATGCAAACATCGCCCGCCAGCAAATCTGTTCTGCGCCCCACCCGTCGGCGGGCGGCTCTGGCGTTCACGCTCATCGAGCTGCTCGTGGTCATCGCCATCATCGCCATTCTGGCCGGGCTGTTGCTGCCCGCGCTTTCGCGGGCCAAGGCCAAGGCCAGGGCGGTTGCCTGCTTGAGCAACGTGAAGCAAACTTCGCTCGCCACCAAAATGTATGTGGACGACAACCACGGCGTCATCATGGCGTTCTATCGGGAAAAGAATAATCCCCTCTTCGAGAACTGGGTTTTTGACCGCAGTGCCTTCAGCGTCCTGAACGGCAACGCCCTGTTTTGGGAAGACGCCCTCCGGCTGGGCGGCTACGCCAAGAACGGAAACGTCTTCGATTGTCCCTCCCTGAAATTGGTGGCGACCGTCGGCATTTACGGCTCCAGCAGCACCAACCACCCCTTGGGCATCGGCCTGAACAACCCGGAATTCGGTCGGCCGGTGGATAACACCAACGCAAATCCGAACCTGCCCAAGGAAAGCCAGGTCACCCGGCCCAGCACCGCCCTCGTGTTTGCGGACACCGGCTCGGCCCTCAACAGCTCCGGCCTCGGTGCGCCGGCTTCGCCCGGCCTAGCCCCGGACGATTGGGTCGGGGATGTCGCCGATGGCGGCGGCGGCAGTTGCTTCTACACGCCGACTTATGCGCCGCGCTACGTTTTTGACGAAGGGCATTCCCCCTCGCTGCCCCGCCATAACCGGCGGTGCAACTTCGGGTTCTTTGACGGCCACGCCGAGGCGCTGAAGAACAGTCAGGCGGGCTACAATTTCTACAGCGGCCCCGGCATCGGCTCCCGCCAACCCGACGGCGCCTGGTGGGCCAGAAGCCATTGACCGTTTTCAAATCACCATCATGACGACACCGACAGCCCCGGCCGTTTCCGCAGGGAAGGCCAGCATCCAATATCTCTACCTGATCACTCTGGTGGCCTGATTTCCGGCGCCATTATTTTTCTGAAGGCGGAATGGAGTCTCTCGCGATTCTGGATGGGCGCAGTCGCGGGCAGCGCGATTCTGGGCTGCCCATTCGGCCCGCTCGTCGGCGCGTGGCTGGCGGATGCTGCCGGAGACGAAGGACAAGACCTTGGAGGAAATCGGCGGGCACTGGCTGCACTTGGAAAAGAAATAGAATCGTCCGAACCCTGAACCTATGAAAATACAAACCACAATAATCTTCGCCGCAATCGCGACGGTTGCTTCCGCATTGTCCGTCACCGCCGCTGATACCGCCGCCAAACCCGAGGCGCGCTTCAGGCTGCTGCCGTTCGGCGCGGTGCGGCCCGCTGGCTGGATCAAGGCGCAGTTGGATCAGGATGCCAGCGGCGGCGAGCTCGCGTATTATCACCGCAACTGGGCGATCCAGAACAAGGCCTACGAGCTGCGCGGACACAATCCGGCCAAGAAGGACAAGCAGTCGGAATTCTGGGACGGCGCGGCGGAGGGTTACTGGGGGCTGTCGCTGCTTTCCAGTTCGATTCTGGCGGACGACGCGGCGTTGAAAAAGCGCGGCGATGAATTCGTGGCGTCCATCCTGAAGTCGCAGGACGCGGACGGTTACCTCGGCATTCACGACGCGAAGAAGCGATACACGCCCTCGATGATTGACCGCGTCGGCCACATCGGGTTCATGCTTCAGGGCCTGCTGGACTACGCGCAGGCGAATGGCCGCCCGGATGTGCTGGCCGCCGTGGAACGCGCGGTGCAATGCGATATGCGCAACTTCAACCGCACCACCACGAACCTGCACGCCGCCGGTTTCATGGTGATGAGCTATCCGCAGTTTCTGAACGCGCTGGCGCAGGCCACCGGCAAGAAGGAATACAGCGATTACGCCGCGTTCCTCATCGAGAGCTACAACACCTCGGGCGAACTCGACAATCCCATCTACAGCGACTGCAAGCTGCCGAACCTGCTGGATGCAAAGCGTCCGTTCTACAGCCACGCCTGCAACACGACGGGCAATCTCTCGCTGCCGTGGCTCGCGTATTTCGCGACCGGCAATCCGCAGTTCAAGCTTGCGGGGGAAAACGCCTTCGCCAAGTTCGACCGGCAGATGAGCGCGAGCGGGTCGTTGCCTGGCGACGAGGATAATCAGGGCCGTGATCCGTCGCCGGAAATTCCCATCGAGTTTTGTTCGACCAGCTACCTCGTCGAGAACTCGCTCATCGTCGGCGAGAAGACCGGCGGCAGCCGCTACTTCGACATCGCCGAGCGCTGCCTTTTCAACGCCGGTCAGGGCGCGCGGTTGCCCGACGGCACGGCGCACGCCTACCTGAAGCGCGACAGCGAATTCACGCTCGAAGGCCCGGGCATTTTCCATCGCGAACAATACAGCCCGGCGCAAGAACCGTTCTGCTGCACGCTGCGGATGATCAGCATGATGCCGAACTACGTCAGCCACATGTTCAAGACGACTACCGACGGCAGCGCGCTCGCCGCGCTCGGCTTCGGCCCGGCGACGGTGACGACGGAAATGGCCGGCGTGAAAGCCGGAAAAGCCCGTGGCATTCGAGTTCCTCGTGCGCGTGCCGACATGGACGCCGGCGGCAACGGTGAAGTGCGAAGGCGCGACCATCGCTCGTCAGGGCGAATATTTTTCCGTGAAGAAACAGTGGAGCGCGGGCGACGTGGTGAGCGTGGCGTTTGAAACTCCGGTTGAAACCATTCGCTGGGTGAACAACGAATACGTTCTCAAGTCCGGCCCGCTGGTGTTCGCCGCCGACCTCGGCGCGACGCCGGTGAAATACACCAAGTTTCCCTCCGGCCATACGGTTCAGGAACTCTCCGACGGCAAGCTGCCGATCTACGGCTTCGCGCCCGAAGAGCCGGAGCGGTGGACTCACTGTAGTCTCGATGGCGTGACAAAAGAACCGG
>JAPLTZ010000020.1 GCA_026397895.1 Verrucomicrobiota bacterium
ACCTAAATTGAATTGCACAGCCCACAATCCTATGAGCCCAAAATCAGCCTTCCGCAACTCATCGTCCCCCGCGCCTTGGTTGGTGCGGTTGGGTTGCTGGCTGTCCGTCGTGCTCGTGGCGCTGCAAGCTGCGACCGGCTGGGCCGCCAATGGCACTTGGAACACTCCCTTCGGGGCCTCGTGGACTTCGGTGAACTGGGTCGGCGGCGTGGTGGCCGACGGCACGGGCTTCACCGCTGATTTCGGCACCCTCGACATCGCGGCCAATCGGACGCTGACGTTGGATGGGGCGCGGACGATCGGGAATCTCACCTTCGGCGACACGACCGCGACTTTTTTCAACTGGACGCTCAACACGGGCACCGGTGGTCCGCTGACGCTGGCCGTGAGCTCCGGCAGTCCCACGATCACCGTGAACAACAGTCCCGCGACGGCGGTGAACGTCGTGCTGGCAGGCAGCGGTGGTTTTACCAAGGCCAACACCGCGTTCACGCTGACGCTTGGTGGCGTCAATACCATCACCGGCCCCGTTTCCGTCCTTGGCGGCTCGCTCCAGCTTGGTGCCGGCACGGTGGGAACCTTGTCGTCGGCCAGTTCCATCACGGTGGCCAATAATGCACAACTGATCTATACTGCGGCCACGGCGGTGACGAACAGCGCGCCGCTCACGCTTACGGGCACTGCGGCAGTAGCGGGTAAGGTCATCGTCAATCTGGGGGCGTTGGCCATCAATGGCGCGGGCCCTTTGCATCAGAATGGCGACATCACCTTGGCGGGCGCAACGGCGGGCACTGAAGTGCGGATCGGCGGGTATAATGGGACTGCTGCCTTTACGCTCAACTTGAATGGCATCATCAGCGGCACCGGCACCTTGGGGCTGCGGGCGCAGGGGATTGGTGGGCAGGTGGGTAATGGTCAGTTCTTCCTCAACACCAACTGCACCTATAACGGCAACACCACGGTGGAGGCGTTTTCCGCCAACAACCTGACGACCCTTGGGGTGGACAATGCGCTGCCCCCCACGACCGTGCTCACGCAGACCATCACCGGCGCAACCACCAATTTCTCGCAACTGGTCCTTAACGGGCACAGCCAGATTCTGGCCGGGATCGCCTCCAGCTCCAGCACGAATAACAACCGCATCGCTGGCGGCAACGCGACGTTGTCCACACTGACGGTCAGCAACGGGGCGGTCGCCACCTATATCGGCGTGCTGGGCGGCCCGAACGCGAACGATAACAACCTGGCGCTGGTCAAGGCCGGCACAAGCACGCTGACGTTGACCGGGACGAACACCTACAGCGGCGGCACGACGATCAACGCGGGCACGCTGATTGTTACCAACAACGGCACCCTCGGGAACACCTCGGGTGCGCTCACGGTGAGTGGCGGCACTTTGGATTTGGGTGTCACGAGCCAGACGGCGGGGGCGGTGACCATCACTAACGGCGCGACCATCGCCAACGGCACGTTGACCGGTTCGTCCTGCGCCGCAAAGGGCGGCACCATCAGCGCGGTCTTGGCCGGTAGTGGGACGTTGACCCAAAGCTCCAACACGCTGACGCTGTCCGGCGTTAACACGCTCACCGGCCCCGTCCTCATCAATGGCGGCTCGCTCACGCCTGGCGGCGGCACCACGGGAACTTTGTCATCAGCCAGCTCCATCACGGTGACCAATAATGCGCAACTGATCTACTCCACGACGGCGGCGGTGACGAATGCCGCGCCGCTTACGCTTACAGGCGTTGGAGCAGGGGGTAAAGTTGCCGTCAATCTTGGGGCGTTGGCCGTCCTCGGTGCCGGGGGAGGTAATTTGTATCAGAATGGGGCTGTCACCTTGGCTCCCTTGGTGGCGGGAGATGACGTGCGGATTGGCGGCTATGGCACTACCTCCACGCTTAACTTGAATGGGGTTATCAGTGGCCCCGGCTCTTTGAGCCTGCGGGCGCAAGGGAATCCGGGCACATATAACGGACAGTTTTTCCTCAACACCAACTTTACCTATACCGGTGGCACCACGTTGGATGCTTATGTGGCCAACAATCTGACGACCCTTGGGGTGGACAATGCGCTGCCCCCCACGACCGTGCTCACACAATTAAACACCGCCTTGACTACCAATTACACGCAACTGGTTCTTAACGGGCACAACCAAACCCTGGCCGGGATAGTCTGCACTGCCAATACGAATACCCTCGCCACCAACCGGATTACCGGCGGCAGCGGGACGTTGTCCATACTGACGGTCAGCAATGGGGCGGCCTATACTTACAGCGGCATTCTGGGTGGCCCGAACGCGAATGATAACAACCTGGCGTTGGTCAAGGCTGGCACCAACACGCTGACATTGAGCGGGACGAACACCTACGCTGGCGCGACGACGATTTCCAACGGCACGTTGCTTCTGAACGGCTCGCTTGCTGGTGGGGCGGTGCAAGTCAATGGCGGCGCGCTGGGTGGCAGTGGCCTCATCAACGGCGCGGTGACCGTTGCGTCCGGCGGCACCCTGCAACCGGGATTGGGCGGCACAGACACCTCTGCGCTCACGGTCAACAACACCGTCAGCCTTGCTGGCACGACCTTGATCGCGATCAACCGGACGAATGCGCAAAACGCGGGCAAGCTCGTGGTGGCCTCGACCCTGACGCTGGGCGGCACGCTGACCGTGACGAATGTGGGCGACGCCCCACAGGCCAATGACACCTTCACGCTGTTCACTCTGGGCGCGGCGCCCAGCGGCAGCTTCAGTGCCACCAACCTGCCAACTTTGGGCGCGGGATTGAACTGGTGGCAGACGGTTGTCAGTGGTAACGTTGCGATTCTGGTCAACGCCGCTCCCACCAATAGTGCCATCGCGATGGGTGCTTTGAGTGGAACGCCCGCCACGGTGCAGATCATCGGTGGCAAGCACGCGCCAACCGGCGATGCTGGTGAAATACTGACCGTGACTGCGGTGGGCGTGCCGGGCAGCGGCACGGCCACGACCGACGGAACCAACATCACCTACACCTC
>JAPLTZ010000314.1:0-5456 GCA_026397895.1 Verrucomicrobiota bacterium
CAAGAAGAACGTCATCATCCTCGAACGCACCGACGAAGGCCTCGCCGGCGACAATCCGATCGGCCGCGACATCCGCGTGGCGCTGAACAAGGCGAATGAAGCCGCGAAATTCGGCGGCGTCCTGCCCAAGCTCTCGCCCGCCGAGACGCCCCGCCTGTTCCGCGGCGCTTACGGCATCGGCTCGCGCGACTTCCGCCCGGAGCACACGCTCGGCGCTTACGAATTCGCCACCGGCCAGAACAAACGCAAGGACGGCCAGAGCGCGGCGGACGGCGAAACTTATTTCGTGCTCGGCGTGAATCATCCCTACGCCGTCATCAGCAAGGACACGCCGTCGCTGCTGCCGGACAAGGCCATCGCGGTCCGTTTCCATTCCATCGGCGGCTGGGGCATGATCACCACCGGCAAAAACCTCGGCGAGATCATCGGCGATTTCGGCGAGCTCCTCAAGCAGCGCGCCAACCAAGTCGAGCCCGACGGCCGTCTGAAGGAGCAGTTGTTCATCATGGCGAACCCGAAATACGGTTCGGAGAAAAAAGGCGCGCCCACGAATTATTACCTCACCGTTGCTCGCGAGCAGATCAAGGTGAACTGCGAGCTGAACCACGTTGACGTCGTGCTGTGCTGCGACCCGAAGGCGTTCACGCACACGAATCCGCTCGAAGGCATCAAGAAAGGCGGCTCGCTCGTCTGGGAATCCAGCGACACGCCCGAAGTCGCGTGGCAGCGCATCCCCGCCAAGCACCGCCAGTTCGTCAAAGACAATAACATCCGCGTCTTCATCCTGCCCGGCTTCGAAATCGCCCGCAAAGCGACCACGCAGACCGAACTCCAGCTCCGCATGCAGGGCAACTCGTTCCTCGGCGCGTTCTTCCGCGTCAGCCCGTTCCTGAAGGACAACGGCATTTCCGACGAGCAGTTCAGCGAGACCGTCAAACATCAATACGAGAAAAAATTCGGCCGCTTCGGCGAAGCCGTCGTCGCCTCCAACATGACCGTCATGACGGAAGGTTTCTCCCGCGTGCAGGAAATCAAAATCGGCGCTTCGGACGAACCCGACCGCTCCTCGATGCGCAGCGCGCCCGTCGCGCCCCTTAATGCCGGCCCGCTCATCCCGACCTCCGGTTGCGTCTCGGCTTGCGGCGGCGGCATCCCGACGCCCGCCGAGCAGACGCCGCGTTACGCGTTCCAGAAGATGGCGACGTTCGACAAGGAATTCCGCGCCGGGCTCGGCTATCACCAGCCCGCCGGAGCGCTCTCTTCGCTCGGCGTCATGGCTTCCGGCACGGGCGCGACGCAGTCCAAGTATGTCGCGCGCCGCGAGACGCCGGTTTACATCGCTGAAAACTGCACGCAGTGCATGGAGTGCATCACCGCCTGCCCCGACACCGCGCTGCCGAACACGTCGCAGGACGTCGCCACCGTTTTGAAAACGGCGGTGAACTACTACGTCACCGACAACGCCGAGCGCCCGAAGCTCGCCGCGGAATTGAAGGGCATCGAAGACCGCGCCCGCGCAAAGATGAACGAGTCCGTGAAGGCCAAGTCCAACGTGCCGTTCAAGGACATCATCGCCGCCGAAGTCAACGCGCTCACCGCCGTTTCCGCCAAGACCAAGGCCGAATTTACCGGCATCATCGCCAAGCTCCCGCTCGCCTACTCCAACGTTCCCGCCATCTTCCGCTCCATCGAAGCCAAAACGGCGGGCGCGGGCGGCCTGTTCTCCATCTTCGTCTCCGACCTCTGCAAAGGCTGCGGCGAATGCGTGCAGGTCTGCGGCGACCACGACGCGCTCCGCATGGTCAAGGAAACCGAGGATCTCAACGCCGAGATGACCACCGCGCAGATTTTCTCGCGCCTGCTGCCCGATACGCCCCAGAAATTCCTCGGCCTCTACAACGACGGCGACGCCGCCGGTTCGCGCGAAGCCGCGCTCCGCAATCACTTGATGGTGCGTCGCAATTACGAGGCGCTCGTCTCCGGCGACGGCGCGTGCGCCGGCTGCGGCGAGAAGTCCGTGCTCCGCGCGCTCGCTTCCGTGACCGAAGCCTACATGCGCCCGCTGTATCACCGGAAAGCCGACCGCCTGCGCGGCAAGGCCACGAACCTGGAAAATTCCGGCGTGGAAAAACTCGCGGCGATCAAGTCCCGTAGCGAGGCCGAATACCAGTTGTTCCGCAAGGCTGTCATCCACGTCATCATGGGACTCGGCGGCGAGAACGACAAGGACACCGCCAAGCGCATCGCGGATTACGAGGCGAAGCACGGCGTCATCACCGACGCGCAGCTCATCAAGGCCATCACCGCCGTCATGCGGCAGGACGCATTCAATCACAAGGAACTCCAGTCCATTGATGGACGCCACTCCAACGGCATGAGCGTGATGATGATGGGCGCAAGCACCGGCTGTAACACCGTTTACGGCTCGACGCCGCCGGCGAATCCGCATCCGTATCCGTGGATGAACTCGCTGTTCCAGGACGGCTCGACGGTCTCGTGGCTGCTCGGCGAATCCATGATCCAGAATCACGCGCGCCGTTCCGTCGCGCCCGAGCGCCTTGCCGATTGCCTCCTTGAAAAGACCGAGGACGTGATGACGGAAGAAAATTATTTCACCCTCACGCACCTCGACGACGCGCTGATGACCGAACAGGAAATCCGCGAGCTGCCGAAAGTCTGGGTCGTCGGCGGCGACGGCGCGCTGGGCGACATCGGTTTCCAGAACGTCTCCAAGGTCGTGCTGCAGAACCGCCCGAACGTGAAGATGCTCATGCTCGACACGCAGGTGTATTCCAACACCGGCGGCCAAAACTCCGACTCCTCCACGATGCTCGGCGGCTACGACATGAACCAGTTCGGCGTCGCGTCGCAGGGCAAGCTGACCGAGAAGAAGAACGTCGCGGAAATCCTCACCGCGGGCCACGGCTCGCCGTTCATCGCGCAGGTTTCGATGGCCAACGCCGCGAAGCTCTACAAGGCGATGCTCGACGGCCTCGAATATCGCGGCACGGCGTTCTTCCAGTGCTACACCACCTGCCAGCCCGAGCACGGCGTCGGCGACAACATGTCCGCCGACCAGGCCAAGCTCGTCCGCGACGCGCGCGGCATGCCGGAATTTGTCTTCAATCCGCGCCGCGGCGAAACCTCGCAGGAGGCGTTCGACCTCAAGGGCAATCCGTCAGCGGATCGCGATTGGTGGCGCACGAAATACGCCAGCACCGGCGAGGAATACAACTACACCGTTGCGCACTGGGCCATCACCGAAGGCCGCTTCCGCAAGCACATCAAGGCCATCAAGGAAGAAGAGGCGCGCGAACTCCTCCTCATTGATGACATGCTCGCGCTCATCACGCAGGACGACGTCATCAACCGCCGCGTGTTCGCGCCCGGCCACCGCTCGAACGTCCCGAACTTCGGCTGCTACATCAAGGCCGAGATCAACGGAAAGTTCAAATTCTACGCCGTGACGCGCCAGATGGTGCTGTTCGCCGTGGAACGCCGCAAAGCCTGGCGCATGTTGCAGAGCAAAGCCGGCGTGGTGAACAAGGATTACCTCGCGCAGAAGGCGTTCCTCGCGAAGCTCGACAAGGGCGAAATCACCCTTGGTGACGCGCAAGGCAAGACCGCCGCGCTCATGGCCGCCGAACTGGCGAACATCAAGTAAGCAAACCAAGATTCAAACAAGAAGGCCGCCAGCGATGGCGGCCTTTTTGCTTAAACATTTCGCCGCCAGATTTCGGCGTTAGAAACAGAGCAGACTTTGGCGGCGAGCGCGTGGAAGCTTCCAGATGGGGTAATGACCAATACCCGCCCGGGGAGTTTGACAGCCATTGAAATGTGATTGATCAGCTCGCAATCCCGGTCATGATTGGGCAGGCGGTACCATGGTTTGCGGCGGCGCACACAGAGGACAAAAAACTTCTGCTTGGGAAAATACTTCATCTGTTTTTGCACCAAAGTTGCCTGAATCAACTCTGGTTCGGTGGCCAAAGTGTTCCGAAGTGATTCCAGTTCGGTGGAAGTCAGCGCGTGGGAGATGAACGTATCGGCCGGGCCGGCTTCGGAACGTTCGCGTTGCGACGCAGCTTGGTTTTTTTCATGACAGTCAAGCCGCGCCTCGATTTCACGCATCCTGTCCGGGCGACCATTGAGGCGGTAATGTTCGCGCAGCAGCGCACATACGGAAGGCACGGCGGCTTCGTCAAATTCCATGAGGTGGTTAAGGTGCGTTTCTCCGTCCGGGTTGCCTGATCCAACCAGTATCCGTCCCAAGTGAAAGTTTGCTTCAGGATGGTCGGGGCGCAGCGTGAGAATCTGGCGCAACAGCGGCGTGACGGAGTTTTCGTCGCGCAGGTTAATCAAAACGAGCGCCTTGTCCCACAGGGCGTCGGCATTGGTGGAGGGATCGGGAACGGCCTGCGTGAAGGAGTTCAAGCGCTGGTTAAGTGCGCCCGCACGAGCGTGGTGGGATCGCCAAGTGGTTTCGGCTTCCTTGCGCCAAAATTCCTGCACTCCCAGGCGGATTTTTTTGAGTACGGGGCCGAATATTTCGGCTGCGGCTGACACTTCTGCCGCGCCGCTGATCGCTGCGGTTTTTTGGCGCTGCAATTCACCGACCGACCGCAGTCGTTCCGTGAGGCATGGATGCGTGTCGGCGTTGGTGGTGTGGACGCGAAATGCCTCGGCCAGCCAGCGGCCTCGGTCTTCTGCCGTCGGGCCTGCAACCATGCCTCGGCGCAGTTGGTCGAAAACATCATCAGGCGGGGTCGGTTGGGCGTGGGCCGACTTCCAGATTTCGGGCCAGAGTTTTTCTTCAAGCTGCCGGGCGAGAAAACGGAGGCGCACAAGGGCGGAGGCGATGTTTTGCGGGCCTGTAAATTTGGCGGCCAGAGCGTCAGCCTCATATTCGTTGGCGCGGGAAAGGACAAAGGCGTGGGCGTTAAACTTGGGCCAGAACCAGTCCACAAATTTGACGGCAAGCGGACGGAATGAAACCTGCCCCTGAACCTGTGGCAGAGAAAGCTGCTTGAAAGCGTCCTCCCAGGAGCGACGCAGGCGGTAAAGCCAATGTGAAAAGCGTCCGTGCTCCCGGGAAAGGTGTGCAAACTCGTGCGCCAGCACCGCGCGCAACTCGGCGGGAGAAAGTCCGTCAAGCAATGGCAGTCCGAGCAGCAGGTAATTGCGCGACCAGCCAAACACCCCGAGTCGTGGCACCTGCACGACGGAGGCGTTGCAATCTGGCACTACATAAACCCGGTGAAACGGAGCGGCGCGGAGTTTGGATTGTAAGTCATCCAGCACCGCAAACAGTTTGGGGGCGTCACCACGTGTGAGTTCGTGGCCTGTGGGCGGCGGCACTCGGACAAGCAGTGTGCGCAATGCCACCCAACCGCCGCCAAACAGGACAACTGCTCCCGCAAGACCACAGATGATTTTGCCTTCAAGGGCGACCCAGA
>JAPLTZ010000314.1:5548-11387 GCA_026397895.1 Verrucomicrobiota bacterium
CGGCGGCAAGGGCAAGAACGGCAAAGAACCACACGAGCAGCCCGGCGTAACCAAGCAACGCCAGCAAAACGACACGGCGGCGCAGTGCGGCCGGATTCTTGCCGACCCCTTTCTCCACGCGGCGCACCAGAATGTCGAATTCTTCGTGGGTCATGCGGAGGAGTGGGCGGCTAATTTATGGCGCGGTGGTGGTGATGCGGCGAACAAGGTGGAAGGGAAATGTGCGTTCGACGACATTGAGATTGTGGACGAGCGGCGCAAATTCGGCGCGGGCTTCGGGGTGAAGCTTTATCATCGCGGCAAGCAACACGGCTTTTGTTTTCAACGGAAGCATGAGGGCTTGTGCTTCGGCGAGCGTTGGCATGGTGCGGCTATTCAAAAACATTGCGGCTTGAACCGAGTCCATGTTGCCAGCGGCCAAGAGGTGATGGGCTTGTCGTTGCCATTTCTCCGCCGCCGCTTTGTCTCCGGCTTGGAGAAATGCCACCGTGAGCGCAAGCGCATCCACAAGTTTTCCTGGTGAATTTTCCTGCGATTCCAACATTTTTTCGCCTTCAGTCACACGACCTTGTTCAATCAGGGCTTCAGCCACAAAGCGCCGGGTGGCGCTGGCAGGAAGACCGTTAATTTTTTCAAGTTCGGCAAAATTTCCGGCGGCATATAGCGCCTGAGCGCGCAACCCGGCGGTAATTTCAGCCAATTGCGAACCGTAGTTTGCGCCGGCCGCCCGCGTGAAACCGGAAGCAACCCGCAGGGCTTCATCAGTAAGATTTTGGGCGGCGAGAACATCAATAAGTTGGCTGGTGGCGGCAAAATCTTCCGGATTTCGGGCAAGCCGTTGGCGGATTTCTGCCTCAATAGTCTTGATTTCGCCAACGCCGAAACGGGCTAGCAACAACCAATGCTCAAAACTTGCGTCGCCCGGACGCAATTCTGTGGCGCGAGCGAATCGCGTGCGTGCTTCGCCCCAGTTTCCGGCAATCATGTAATCGTAACCGATGGCAAAGACCGGATAGGCATTTTTGGAGTCGGCTTGAACGGCGCGTTCGAAATAATTCCGCCCGGTCTTGCGATCGCCAGCAAGTCGCCCGCGTAGATAGAGCAATGCGGAGTCATCCGGGGCGGAGCGGAGCAGCGCATCGTATTCCGCCACGAGAGCCGCGTGACCGGTGGCGGTGTCATGAAGCTCCTGGTAGGCGCGATGCCACTCAATACGCACTGGCCGGAATGAGAGACTACGACGATAGAAGTCGTCAGCACGCCTTTGCTGTCCGCGCTGGATTGCGATGGTTCCGTAGGCTCGAAGAACCTGTGCGTCGTCGGGGTGCGCGGGCAGCCAGCTTTCGGAAAAAACCAGCGCTTCGTCCGGCTGATTGCGGTTCATGAGATGGCCGAAGAGGGCAAGTCCTTCGCCCCGGTAAAGCTGAAGTTCCACCAGCGTGCGTTCCTCGTAGGATTTCATCTGCAATGATTCCGGGAGGGCGCAAAATGGATGCGTAATCCCACTGAAATATTCAAACGATTTGCCGAAGCGCAATGAGACGCCCGGCGGGCGCGGGTTGCGGCTATACACGACGTCGCGCTTGATCAAGACTGCGGCGCCCCCGACATTGAGCACCCACGCGGGATTGCTAAACCAGCGGCTGAAATAAGTGCTGTGGATTTCAAAATCAAATTCCTCGGTCACTGGCCCGGCGATGCGCGCATGATGTCGCCCTTCGCACAGGTTCATCGAAAGGACGCCACGGATGTTTTTCAATTCACCCCCATCGGTGATGCTCACGGTGGCAGGTTGAGCAAAGGTGTTGACAATATGCACGGTGCGATGTCGCCGGATATATTCGTTGGCAATGACAAAAGCCAACCCGACAAGGGCGACAATAATGCCCACCACAAGCAGCGAACGCCAAGTCAGTTGCGGTCCACTGGTGGGAATTTTTTCGCTACGGCTGAACAACCGTTTGAAACTGAATGGCAGTTTTGGCAGTTGCGATACTTTAAGGTTGAGTCCCTGCTCGGATTTTTTTACAAGCGCACGGAAACCTTGGTGTTCGGTGAGCGCGGGCAGTTCGTTCTGCAAAAATTTGAGCAATTCAAGCGCGGCGAGGTGGCGGCCGGCTTTTTGGTAGGCAATGGCCAAGGTTTCAATCGGCTCCAGCGGGTAAAGTTGGCCGGCTCCGGGTTTCTCCAAAAAATCCAGCAACGCCCGCGCTTCGTCGAGCCGCTGCGCCCGCAAATGGCCACGAGCAACCCCCACTCGCGCTTCGGGCAGGTCGGCGCGTAGCGAGAGCGCCCGGCCAAAGGCTTCGTCGGCTTCCCGAAAAAGGCCAAGGTGGGCCAGCGCCTCGCCGAGATACGCATGCACCTTGGCATTGTCGGCATATTTTTCGCACATCATTCGGCGAAACTCGGAGGCCTGCACATGCTGGTGGAAATTGATTAGTTGCTGGTGTGCAGCGATGGCGTCTTCGGGCGTGGGGTTGGCGCGGAATTTTTCCATGGCCCCGGAAACTTCGAGCTGGCGAGCCGTTTCCCATTTATCAAGCTCCATCACATAATGACGTCGGCAGGACGGGCAGTCATCCAGAATGCGCTTGCGCCCCAGAGGAATGACAGGAACAAAAACAACAACGAACCACAGACGGGTGTCGTAAGAGGTCAGCTCGACATTACGTCCGCAACTGCGACATGTGCCAGGCCGCCGTTGAATGTTTTTTTTGCCGTAGTAGTGTGTGCCTATCCCGTTGACCGTGCTTGGCATAAGAAAAAATGTTGCGTCAAAGATATATCAGTGCGTTGTTATGCAAAGAAAAAACCAGCCAATCGCCGCTCTTCTGATTTTACGGTTTGCTGTGTCAGAGCTAGACGGTGAACTGCTTTAGCCGAGCGATGGCGGCCTTTTTTGTTGCCCGCGTCGAACGGTTGGCGAACACTCATTTCGCCGTGAACGCCGAGCCCAGATCCATCTTTCTCACCGCCGAGTGGCGCATGTTGGCGATGCTCAATTTCGAAATCGCGCCGGCACTGCTCGCGCCATTCGTGCCGGCGGGGACGGAGCTGGATTCGTGGAACGGCAAGACCTTCGTGAGCCTGGTCGGGTTTCGTTTTCTCAAAACTTGTGTGCTGGGCGTGCCGATTCCCTTTCACCGCAACTTCGACGAAGTCAACCTGCGCTTCTACGTCCGGCGTAAAGCCGACGAAGGCTGGCGGCGCGGTGTGGTGTTCATCAAGGAGATCGTTCCGCGCGCGGCCATTGCGTTCGTCGCACGGAATTTTTACAACGAACCTTACATTGCACTGCCGATGACGCACCGGTTGGATTCAGGCTCGGCGAAATACTCATGGCGGTTCAACGGACGAAGCAACAGCATGAAAGTAGTCACGCGTGGTGCGGCGCGGCCGTTGCGCGAAGGCTCGGAGGCAGAATTCATCACGGAACATTTCTGGGGCTATACCGCGCAGCGCGACGGCGCGACGCTCGAATATCGCGTCGAACATCCGCGTTGGCGGGTGTGGGAAGACTGCGAGGCGAAGCTGGACTGCGACGTGGCGGGGTTGTATGGCTGGCAATTTGTCGCAGCCATGAGCGCAAAGCCGGCATCGGCTTTTCTTGCGGAAGGCTCGGCAGTGAGCGTGAGCAAAGGCGCACGACTGAAACCATGAATCCCGACACACCCAAAGGCTGGATTCTCTACGACGACTCGTGCGGGTTTTGTCGGCGGTGGATTCCGTTCTGGCAGGGCGCGCTATTGCGGCGCGGGTTTGCCGTCGCGCCGTTGCAGGCTGATTGGGTGCGGGAGAAGACCAGACTGGGCGCGGCGGAGTTGCTAGAGGATTTGCGGCTGTTGCTGGCGGACGGCACGATGATCCGCGGCGCGGATGTCTATCGCCACGCCACGCGCCGTATCTGGTGGGCGTGGCCGGTTTATCTTTTCTCCGTTACGCCGCTGCTGCGGAAGGTTTTTGACTGGGGTTACCGTATTTTTGCGGCGAACCGCGTTCGGGTATCAGGCTTTTGTGGTCTTCCGCCAGGCAATTAGGCACAAACAGCCGACTTCGACGAATGGGATGCTGGTTGGCTGCCAGCGGGACCACTTCTTCAAATGAGGGCGGGTGCTGTTTTTTGGAAAAACAGACACAACACCCACATTTTCAATTACAAGCAGCCGATTTCCGGCTGTTCAAGGACGGGGCGGGACAAAAATATTTTCAACTTTTTGAAGATTTTTTGAAAGATTGGCGTTTTTCGACCGTATTCATAGTAGAGGGACGATGCTTTTTTATACCGGCTCTGCTCCAACCAATGGACAGGTAACAAGAAAAATGCAAGGGGGAACAGGGTAGATAAGGACGGAGCCGGTATTCTTAGTTTTTTGTCCGAAACAGCACGAAAATGACCGTCGCCGAAGACCATTCCAAAAGAAAGGACGCAAAACCATGACGCTCCATATCGTATGGCAAGCCGCCGCGGTGGTGGCGGCATATTTGGTGGTGGCGTGCCTGTTTTTGCGGGTGCTGGGGTTCAATGCCTGCCCGTTTGCCAAAGACAGGAGCAAGAACAAGCCACAGGGTGAGCCAGTCAACAATCCGCCCGCGCCGCAAGCTGCCCAAGAACCGGCTTCGCACGAAATATCCCCGGCTTGTCGTGCCCGATCCGTGGGGAGCATCGCGGAATTTTCCGATTGTCTGACGGACAGTGACCACGCCTGCTCCCACTCGCTGAATTTTGGCGGTGGCCGCCTGTGTTTTCATCCGCGCCATCAGGAAATCGTCGCCCAAACCCGGCCGGCGGCGGACGAATGAAGCCGATTCCGCCGGTTTGAACTACCCCGGCTGGCCCGCCGCCAGCGTTTTTTCCACCTGCTCCAGCGCCGCGCGCATTTCCGCCGCCGACAGATAGCGATCCGGCGCTTCCGGTTGGCAGGCTTTGAGGATGACGCTGTTCAATGGCAGGAAATCCACCGGGTTTCCCTCGGTCACGAGCGTGGTGGCGATTTCCGGGAAGAACGCCGCCGCCCGCCCGGTGCTCAACACATAGAGCACCATTCCCAGTGCGTAAATATCCGCCTGCGGCGTGCCGGGGCGTTCCGGCGGCGGCGGCATGAAACCCGGCGTGCCCACCAGCGTCCGCTCCAGGTCGAACAGGCGGATGTCCGTGATCAGCCCCATGTCCGCCAGCTTGGGCCGGCCGTTCACAAAAATGACGTTCTGCGGCTTGATGTCGCGGTGCGTCAGCCCGTGGCGATGCAGAAACTCCAGTGCGTCCGTCAGGTCGAGGCCGATGCGCACGCAGTCGCGCACCGGCAGCCGCCGGTTGGGCAACCGGGCGCGTTCGCTGACCAGATCGCGCGGGCGGTAGGCCGCCGGTTCCTTTTTCCAACCCGGCAACAGCGCATCGCCCAGCTCCATCACGTAGTAAAACCATCCCGCCGCCAGCTTCTCGCTCACGAAATCAATGCGCAGCAGGTTGGGATGCTGGTCCGAAATGAGCTGATACTTTTTGATGCCGTTGAATTCCCGTTCGTAAGGCGCGGCGTTTTGCCCGAAGTTCGCCAGATACACCACCTTCAGCGCCACCCACTGGCCGGCGGCGTTCCGCGCCAACCAGACTTTGCCGTAAGCGCCCTCGCCGATGGGCGGGTGGAACAATTCAAAGCCGGGAATCTCCGGCAGCTCCGCCGCGCCCGAACGGCCAGCCGCCTTCCCGCCGAAAAGTTTCGGCGCGACCAGCACCCACGCCGCCGCGCAGGGCAACTGTCCGCCCGCGATGACCAGCCATGGAAACCAATAATTCGTCGCGTAGCTGAACCACACCGCGCCCAGCGCCAGCGCCAAGCCC
>JAPLTZ010000171.1 GCA_026397895.1 Verrucomicrobiota bacterium
AGGGGAATCATGTTGGAATCCACGATACCGGAGGCGATGGTCTTGGCGACTTCGCCGCCGACGAGCGCCCCGGCGAGGTTCGTGACGGTGGCCAGCACAATCGCCTGCCGCGCGGTCAGCACCTTGGTGCCGACGACGGTGGCGATGGAGTTGGCGGTGTCGTGGAAGCCGTTGGTGTAGGTGAACACCAGCGCCACGAAGATGACGGTGAAGACGAGGAGCATCGCCGGTTCAGGAATGTTTCAGGACGATGTGCATGACGACGTTGCCGACGTCGCGGCAGCGGTCAACGACCTTCTCGATGAGTTCGTAGAGGTCGCGCAGGACGATGGCGCGCAACGCATCGAACTTGCCGCTGTAGAGTTCGCGGAGGAGGTCGAGCATGAGTTTGTCGGCTTCGCCCTCGACGTATTGGAGCTTGTCATTGAGCGCCTTGATTTCTTCAAGGTCGTCCATGTGGCGCAGCTTCTTGATCATCTCGAGAACGACGTCGGTGGCCTTGGTCATCATCTCGGCCTGACGGGTGAAATCCACTCCCGGCAGATGCGGCGCGGCGAGCAGGAAACGCTCGGCGACCTTTTCGGCGGTCTTGGGAATCTTGTAAAGGCCGCGGGCGAGCGACTCGATGTCTTCGCGTTCCAGTCCGGTGACGAACGTCTTGACGAGTTCCTCGCTGATCTGCTCGGAGATTTTCTTTTCCTTGCGGCGCGTGAGCACGAGGTCGTCGAACTTGGCGGTCTCGCACGGGGATTTGATCAGCTCGATGGTAAGCCGGACGCTTTCGTGTGATTCCTGTGCGGCGGCTTCGAGGAGGTCGTGGAATTTATCGCCTTTGCTGAAGAGTTGTTGGAAGGAAAACATACGCCGCGAAGCTACACGGAAGCCGCCACCGGAGGCACGCACAAATTTGTTACAATCTTGTTACAATCGCCACCAAACCGGCACGCGCCCGTAACACTTCAAAGTTTTCCCATCACCTGCTGCAGCGCATATTGCGCCGTGTTGACATCCGCCACCGTCTTCAGGTAATCCAGCCGCGCCCGCGTCAGATCCTGCTCCGCCAGCAACGTCTCCAGCACCGCGCCCACGGCGAATTCCCGCCGCTCCCGCGCCAGCCGGAAGCCTTCCTCCGCCGCCGCCAGCGCCCGCTGCGCGATCGCCACCTGCCGCCCCGCCGACTGCCAGTGCGTGACCGCCTCCACCGCCTGCCGCGTCACGTCGTCCGTCAACTTCTGCGTCGTCAACTCCGCCGCCCGCAACCGCGCGTCCGCCGAACGGATGCGCGTGAAATCCCCCAGCCCGCCCGGCCCGATGCGCCAGCTCACGCCCACGAAATAATCCTCCTGCCGCCCGGACGTGTCGCCGATGCCGCTGCGCGCGCCGCCGAGTTCGCCGAAGAACGCCTGCGCGCCGAGCGTCGGAATCAACGGCCCGTAGGCTGCCCCCTGCTTGGCCGCCCGCGCCGCTGCCGCCAGCGACCGGCTCTGCCGCAACTCCGCCCGCGCCGCGAGCGCCTGCTGCACCACCGGCGCCAGCGCTGTGTTCGCCGCTACCAGCGCGAGCGGCACGGGCGCGGCGTCCGCGGCGACGAGTTCCACCGCCGGGTCGAGATGCAGCGTCTGCGCCAGCCGCGCCGCCGCGATGCGCTGTTGCTCGCGCGCCTGCTCCAGCGCGATCTGATTCCGCCCCGTCTGCACCGCCACGCGGAACTGGTCGCCCTTGAAAGCGAGGCCGGTCTCGACCGCGTTCTCAATCTGCTTGCTGTAATCCTCGGAAACTTTCACCGCCTCCTCCGCCGCGCCGATGGCGGCCTGCGCCTGCGCGAGTTCAAAATAGCCGCGCGCCGCCGCCAGCACGCTGTCCTGCCGCCGCGATTCCAGCCCGTGCCGCGCCGCGTCGGTCACCCGCCGCGCCGCGAGCGATTTGAACAGCGCATCGCCCAAATCCACCTGCGCTCACGCCCGGCGCGAGCCACGGGAAAAATTGCGCGATGGCGCTCTGCTGGTTCGCCTTCGCCTCGGTCACGAGCACGCCGGCAATCTGCACGTCCAGATTCTGCGCGCCGGCCAGCTTCAATGCCGTCGGCAGATCAATCAAATGCGTCGCCACGTTCGTCGTCTGCGCGGAAACATTGCTCGCGCTCAAAGCCGCCGCCGCGACCGCCGCACAAATCGCAAATCGCAAATCGCAAATCGAATATTTCACTTGGCCTCCGTCACGTTGACCGCCTGGCCATCGGCCAGCGTCTGTTTGCCGACGAGAATCACCTTGTCGCCATCCTTCACGCCGTCGAGCAATTCCACCACGCCGCCGTCGTTGAAGCCGGTCTTCACGGTCACGCGCTTCGCCTTGCCGCCTTCGACGGTGAAGACGGACGTGCGCGTCTTCTCGACGTAGAGCGCCTCGGCGGGCAGCACCAGCGCGTCCGGCTTGCGCTCGACGGTGATGCGCGCGCTGGCATACATGCCGGGCCGCAATTCGCCGGCGGGATTCGGCAACTCGACTTCCGCGAGCATCGTCTTCGTCGCGTCGTCCAGCGCCTGGGCGAAGCGCGTCACCGCGCCCTCGAACGACTTGCCCGGCAAGCCGTCGGCGGAAATCTTCACCAGCAGGCCGTTCCTGATGAACGCGACTTCCGTTTCCGGCACGGCGGCCTGCACGCGGACTTTGCTGAAATCCATCACCGTGAACAGCGCGGAACTTTGCGGGTTGCCGCCCGTCGCCGCCGGGATGAACGCGCCGGGGTCAACCATCCGCTTGGTCACGACGCCCGCGAACGGCGCGGTGATTCGGGCAAAGCCGAGCAAGGTTTCCGTGCGCTCGTTGTTGGCTTTGGCGATGTCGCGGCGGCTCTTCGCATTGTCCACGGCTTGCGGCACGACGAGGTCCGGCGACTTCGCCTGCGCCTCGCTCACGCGCTTGAATTCCAGCGCCGCGACCTCCGCCTCGGCCTGATTCCGCGCGTGGTCGGCGAGCAGTTCCGGCACTTCGATGTCTGCGAGCAACGCGCCCGCCGCCACCGCGTCGCCCTTGTCCACGGCCACGGTCTTCACATAGCCCGCGACCTTGGCGTAGAGCGTGGCCTGCTGCAACGGCTTCACCTCGGCGGGCAGCGTGATGCTGCGCGTGGCGTCGCCGCGCTTGACGGCAACCAGCTTCACGGCGACCGGCGCGGCGGGTTTCGGCGCGGCGGTTTCGGGCGTGCGGGAGCAACCGCTCAAGACGGCGGCGGCGGTGACGGCGATGAAAAGGTTTTTCATAAAATCAGGGTTGGGCTTTGACGTTCTGCGGGTCGTCCGGGTCGAGTGAAACGCTGCGGCGATGTTTCCCCGCCTGCACGATGGCGAAGACCGCGGGCAAAATCAGCAGCGTCGCCAGCGTCGCGGCGGCGAGGCCGCCGACCACGGCGCGGCCGAGCGGCGCGGTCTGGTCGCCGCCCTCGCCGAGGCCGAGCGCGAGCGGAATCATGCCCGCGATCATCGCGCAGCTCGTCATCAGGATTGGTCGCAACCGGCTGCGTGCGCCGTCGAGCGCGGCGGCGTTCGCTTCGCCGCCGGCCATGCGCGCGCGTTCGGCGTAGGTCACGAGCAGGATGGCGTTCGCCACGGCCACGCCCACGGCCATGATGGCGCCCATGCCGGACTGGATGTTGAGCGTCGTGCCGGTCGCCCAGAGCGTCAGCACCACGCCGGCGATGACGGCGGGCACGGTGGACACGACGACGAGTGCGAGGCGCAGGGATTGGAAATTTGCCATGAGCATGAGGAAGATGACGGCGATGGCGATGAGCAGGCCGGAGCGGAAGCCATCGTGTAACTGCTGGAGCGGCACGACCTGGCCGCGCAAGTCCACGCGGGTTTTGGCGGGCCACGTCTGCTTGTCCGAGACTTCGGCGAGCGCGGAGATTTCGCGCAGGACGCTGCCGAGGTCCGCGCCGTGGATGTTGGCGGTGATGCTGACGACGCGCGCCATGTTGTAGCGTTCGTATTGGCCGACGGCCGTGCCGGGCGTGAGCGTGGCGACGTTGCGGAGGAGAACTGACTTCCCTGCCCCGGCGCTGACGGGAACATTCTTCACGTCTTCGAGCGAGGTGGTTTTCGTCTGCGGAATCTGCACCTGCAAACTGTAGGCGACGCCGGAGGCGGGGTCGGCCCAGTAGTTCGGCACGGTGAACCGGCTGGA
>JAPLTZ010000076.1 GCA_026397895.1 Verrucomicrobiota bacterium
GAAGGTTGACCATCGTGTCGAGATCCACGATTTCGCAGCCGAGTTTGGCGATGGCGTCGGCGAGTTGGCTGGTGCGGCCGCAGATGTGCAACCGCGCTTTGCCGCCGGCGGCGTGGATGCCGTCCACGAGTCGCTGCTCATGCGGGAAAACGAATTCGTCGTAAAGCTCGCGCCCGACGAGCGAGGCGGCGGCATCGCCCAAGCCGATGATGTCCGCGCCGGCCTCGATTTGCGCGACGGCGAATTTCAGCGCGTTGTCCACGGTGAACGCGGCGAGCGCGTGGACGAAATCCGCGTCGTCGTAGTAATCGGTCATCAGCGTGTTGATGCCGCGCAGGTCGGCGCTCTCGGCGCACGGGCCTTCCACCCAGCCTTCGACGAGACGCGTGCGGCCGATCTGCTCGCGCAGGAGGCGGACGGCGGCGACGCGGTTGGCCATGCGGCTGCCCGCGCGATGCGGGTCGGCCACGCGCAGCGAACTCAGCGCGGCGGCGTCCTCCAGCAAAGCCTTTTCCTCGATGATCGCGGGCGGGCCGTCCGGCGGATAAAAAATCGCCGCGCCCAAATCCGCCGCCTCGCAGCACGGGTCGGAAATGACGGAGACGTGGTCGAAGCCGAACTGCCGCGCGGCGGCGCATTGGCCGGCGACCTGAATTTCGGCGCGCGTGGCGTAGTCGTGATATTTCGCGCCGACGAGGTCGGCGGCCCACATCATCGTGATGGGCATGGCGGGCGGACGATCCACCGGTTGGCCGGCGAGGAGATTCAGGACACGTTCACGCGGTTTCATGGTTTTGCGTTCCAATGTTGTTTGAGCAGTTTCAGCAAAGCGATTGCCTGCGTCCAACTCGGCGGGAAGGCGGACAGTCCGTAGCCGCCGCGCACCGGCCCGATTTCCGGACAGACCCAGATTTCCGGCAGCGGGCTGGCGCGGAGCAGTCGGAAAATTTCATCCACGAACGCGAGCCAGTCGGCCATCTCCGGCGCGAGCGAGCCGTCGGGCGCGAGCACAGGGATTTGCGCGTGATGGCCGTTGAACGGCCGCAAGTGATGCCAGCGCGTGCGGCGGACCAGGTCCGGTTCGGCCAGCAGCCGCGCGGCGAACGGCGGGTCGAGATGTTTGACGACGGCGTGGTGCGAGCAGTCCAGCAGCAGCGGCAATTCGCGCCCGCCGGTCGCGGCGCGGAAGGCGCGCTGGAGCGCCTCGGTTTTTTCGGGCGTCTCGGTGCAGGTGTCGCGGTGGGTTTCGATGATGGCCTCCAGCCCGGTTTCGCGCGCGGCGGCGTCGAGGCGCAACGCGAGTTGCAGCGCGGTGTCCGCCGGCGTGTCGTGCCAGCCGAGATGCACTTGAATCACCACCGCGCCTTCGTCCCGGCAGCGCGCCAGCACTTCGGTGAAATCATGTTCCCCATTCAGCCGGCTGAACGCGAGGAAGCGCAGGCCGTTCGCCGCCGCCAGCGCGCCGACGCCTTGGCCGGGTTCGCCGAAGACGCCGTCGAAGCCGGCTGCGGCGATGGCGGAAATTTTTTTCGCGAGCGGCCATTCCGCCGCGCCCGCTGCGGGGTGATCCCAAAGCGTCCAGAGATTGGCGAATGTTTTCAGCGTGGGCATGGGAAAATTTTCTGTGAACTCAACGGCGGACAAACCGCACCGTCAAGGAATCGTAGCCCAGCGCGCGGTCGTAGCGGGCCTCGTGTTCCACGCGTTCCTGCGCGGCCAGCACCGTGATGCCGGCGAGGCGCTCGGTGCATTTTTGCAGCAGCGTGCGGAGGATGAGCCGCGCGTGCGGCGCGCCGAGGCAGAGGTGCGCGCCGAAGCCGAACGAGAGATGCGGATTCGGTTTGCGGTCGAGGCGGACTTCGGCGGGGGAGTCGAAAACGGTTTCGTCCTGATTGGCCGAGGCCCAGCAGAGCGAGACGCGCCCGCCGGGCGGGACGGTTGCGCCGTGGACGTCGGTGGTCACCGGACAGACACGGCCGATGTGCGTGAGCGGCATGAAGACGCGGAAAAATTCCTCGCTGGCGAGCGTGATGCGCTTGGGGTCTTCACGCAAATACGCCAGCGCTTCGGGATGCGCCGCCAGATAGCCGAGCGCGCAGGAAATCGAGTGGATGATGGTGTCGCGCCCGCCGGCGAAGGTGAGGTTGGCGAAACCCATCATCTCCGCGCGCGTGAGCGGGCGACCACGAAAGGTCGCCTGCGTCAGCGCGCTGAAAAAATCTTCGCCGGGATTTGCCGCCGCGCGGTCGAACTGCGCGTGCAGGTATTTTTCCAGCGCCGCGCCTTTCTTCGTGCCGTCGCCGCCGTCGCGGAAGACGTGGATGCCCCAGCCGATCCACGTCGTCGCCTCGGCCTCCGGCACGTTGAGCAGGTGCGTGAGCGCGAGCGATTGCAGCGGCAGCGCGAACTCGCGGACGATCTCGATGGAGTCGCGGCTGATGGCGTCGCACAACAGCCGGCCAATCAGCGCTTCCACCCGCGCCATAACGACGGGGTCTTTGGCGCGCAGGAAAAACGGCTCGACGATTTCGCGGTATTCGCCGTGCTCCGGCGGATTCGTCTCGATGGGCAATTGCCGCATCGTGCGCACGTCTTCCTCGGAGGGAATCGGCACGCGGAACGGCGCGTCGGAGCTGAAGGTCTTCCAGTCTTTCGCGGCGCGGCGCACGTCCTCGTGCCGCAGAATCATCGGCTTTGCGATACTCGGTGCGGAGGTATTGGTTGGCTTCGGCGAGGTTGGTGATTTTCATGTTGGCGGCGTCCCATTCGATGCGGGAATCCACGCGCGTGGCGATGTTGCCGAGCAGGCAGATTTCCGTGAGCGGCGCGGAGTAGCCGAAGTGCGCGCCGGGCTGCGTGCCGGCTTTGCAGGCGTTGACCCAGTCCATTTCGTGCGAGCCTTTGATGCGCGGCAAGGTTTTCGGCGGGCGTTTGAATTCCTTCATTTTGCTTTCGGGAAACAGCCGCGGGCTGCCGCCGTAAACGCCGCAGGCGAGCTGGCCTTTGTCGCCCTTGAAAATGACGCCGCCACCGTCTTCGCCCAAGTCCGCGCCGTCCTCGGCTTCCGGCGGGCGCGGCGGCCGCGTGCCTTCATACCAGTTCACCTTCACCGGCGGCAGATTTCCGCGCGCGGGAAAACGGAAGGTGATGATGGCCGACAGCGGATGAACTTCCTTGGTCATGCCGCACGAAGTCGCCTCGATGCTCGTGGGCGCACCGAGCTTGAGCGCGGTGACGATGGGATCGAACGAGTGCGCGCCGCGGTCGCCCATCATGCCGTTGCCGAAATCCCACCAGCAACGCCACACGCCGGGATGATAGGCCGGATGGTAGGGACGTTCCGCCGCCGGGCCGAGCCACAAGTCCCAGTTCAATTTGTCCGGCAGCGGCTGAATGTCTTTGGGACGACCGCCGCCGCCACCCCATTTGGAACTCCAGCTCGCGTGACCCCACGGGTAATAGGAAAGACTGCACCAGGCATCCACCTCGCGCACCTCGCCGATTGCGCCCGCCGAAATCCATTCACTGATGAGCCGGGTGCCTTCGCCGCTGTGGCCTTGGATTCCCATTTGCGTGGCGACTTTTGATTCGCTCGCGGCCTTGGCCAGCACGCGGGCCTCGTGAATGTCATGGCAGAGCGGCTTCTGGCAATAGACGTGTTTGCCGGCGCGGATTGCCGCCATGGAAATCACCGCGTGCGTGTGGTCCGGCGTGGCGATCATCACGGCGTCAATGTCCTTCTGCTGCTCCAGCATCTCGCGGTAGTCGGTGTAAAACTTCGCCTTGGGATAACGCGCGATGACCGGCGCGGCGTAGGCGGGGTCAACGTCGCACAAGGCCACGATGTTTTCACTTTCGAGATTGCGCAGGTTGTTTTTGCCCATCCCGCCGATGCCGATGCCGGCGATGTTCAGCTTCTCGCTCGGCGGTTTCTCGCCCGAACCCGCGACCAACCGGCGCGGCAAAATGAGCAGTGAAGAGGCCAGCGCCGAGGTGGCGACGAACTGGCGGCGGCTAATCAGGCGGTTTGGATTCATAATAGTGTCGTTGGTGAACCGGGATGGTTTAGCACAATGGAGTTTAGCAGTCTCCGCCTGCACGGCTAAAGACTACCAGCGTATTGACATGAATAGCGGCCCAAGCGACAGAGGAATGGGGACAAAGGAATTTTCCCCATTCCATTGTCCCAATTCCTTTGTCCGATTGCTTTGCGCTTGCTCTGGCGGGAACGTCCTTCGGGCTTGCTGGTGCGGACGGGCGCGATTAGCGTTCTGCTGCCGATGCAACTCCAGAACAAAGCCGAGTTTGAACTGATTCCCAAGAGCGAGTTGCATTCGTTTGCCGTGAAGGCCTACACCCTGCCGCGCTTCAACGTCCCGTGGCATTTCCATCCCGAGTGCGAGCTGACGCTCATCGTCCAGAGCAGCGGGCGGAGGTTTGTCGGCGACAGCATCGAGGCGTTCGCGCCCGACGACCTCGTGCTCATCGGCTCGAACCTGCCGCATTACTGGCGCAATCCCGGCCCGAAAAAAAATTCCAAAACGAAATCGCAGGCCGTGGTGGTGCATTTCCGGGAAGAATGTTTTGGCGCGGATTTCCTCGGTCTGCCGGAGATGACCGGCGTCCGCAATCTCCTCCTGCGCGCCCGGCGCGGCCTCCATTTCACCGGCAAAACCCGCGACGCCGTGGCGGCGATCATGATGCGGCTGCCCGGCAGCAAGGGCTTGGACCGGCTGCTCGCGCTGCTGAACATCTTCAAGCTGCTGACCGAATCCGCCGAGGCGCGCGTCCTGTCGAGTCCGGGGTTTGCGCCGTTGCTGGATGAATTCGCGAGCGAACGCATCAACCGCGCCTACCGGTTCATCTTTGAAAACTTCGCCACACCCATCCGGCACGAGGCGATCGCGCGCGGCGCGGGCATGAGCCTTTCGGCATTCGGCCATTACTTCAAGCGCGTCACGGGGCGCACGCTGACGGATTTCATCAACGACGTCCGCGTCGGCCACGCCTCGCGGCTGCTCATCGAGACGGATCAGCCGGTTTCCAAAATCGCCTACGCCAGCGGCTTTGAAAGCCTGTCCAACTTCAACGACCGCTTTCGCAAGCTCACCGGCGTCAGCCCCAAGGAATACCGGCGCGAACATCACGCCAACTGAAGCCGGCCAAAATGAGCCGCACCCAAATCTGTTGTTCCATTTCCGCCGCCCGCTGACTATAACTTCCGCGATGGCATTCACGGATTTTCCCGAACAGACGCTGACTATAACTTCCGCGATGGCGTTCACCGATTTTCCCGATCACGCGCAAGGCGTGGAGCTGCTGCAGCGTTCGCTGCGGCGCGGCCGGCTGGCGCACGCGTATCTTTTCACCGGCCATTCGCTCGATGAACTCGAAGTCCTCGCCCGCACGCTCGCCAAGACGTTGAACTGCCAGCAGCCCGTCAAGCTGGACGGCGTGCCGGTGGATTCCTGCGACGAATGCCTGAACTGCCGCAAAATCGCGCACGAGAACCACGCCGACGTGCATTGGGTGCGGCCCGAATCCAAGACGCGCATCATCGTCGTGGATCAGATGCGCGACCTGATGCAGCAGATCCAGCTCAAGCCCACCGAGGCCGAATACAAGGTGGCCGTGATCGTCGCCGCCGACCGCATGAAGACCGAGGCGGCGAACGCCTTCCTCAAGACGCTCGAAGAACCGCCGCCGAAATCGCTGTTGATCCTGCTCACCACTGAGCCGCAGCGGTTGCTGGAAACTATTTTGTCGCGTTGCCTGCGGTTAAATTTCAACGGCGCGGCGGAGCGGAAGCTGGATTCCGTGCGGCTAGAATGGCTCACGCAGTTCGGCGAAGTCGCCGCCGCAGAAACAAAAAGCCTGCTCGGCCGCTACCGCCTGCTGGACTCGCTCGTCTCCAAGCTCGCCGCGATGAAGGAGCAGATTGAAACGACGCTCACCGAGAAATCGCCGCTGGAGCAATACGACGATCTGGAAAAGGATTTGCGCGAGCGTTGGGAAAAGGAACTCGCCGCGGCCATCGAGGCCGAATACCGGCTGCGTCGCGGCGAGCTGCTCGCCGCCCTCCAGATCTGGCTGCGCGACGTGTGGCTCCGCACGCTGACCTCGGGCGAGGAACTGCTGCACCTGCCGCAGCTCGCCAGCACGGCGGCGGTGGCGCGACGCATTTCGCCGAAGCAGGCCATGGAAAATCTCCGCGTGCTGGAGCAGACGCAACGCCTGCTCCACACGAACGTCCAGGAAGCGCTCACGCTCGAAGTCGGCCTGCTCAAGCTCCATCTCTGACCGCGCATGAAGCCCGGAACAATCCCCGCGCCGCCCGAAAACCGGCTGTCGGGCTGGTTCGCCGCGCTGGCCGGCGCGTTCTTCGGGCTGGCGTTGCTGAAATTCGGCAATCCGGCGGTTCTGGAGAAACTCGTCGAGCGCCCGACCAACGGCTGGGAGTGGATTTTCAACGGCTGGCCGGTGGTCGTCGGTTTCGGCTTGCTCGCGGGCTTGGCGGGCGTGGGCATTTTCGCGGCACGCTGGAAAACGGATGCGCCGCGCTGGCTGGTATCACTCCCGTTGGTCTGGCTGGGCTGGCAGTTCGTTGCCGCCACGCACACTGTTGACGCCGAACTGACGCGCGCCACGCTGAAACATTTCACCGCGTGCGTGGTTTGCTTTTACCTCGGCATCTTCGCCCTCGCGCCCAGCCGCCATCCGACCTTGTTCTTCGCCGGACTGCTCGCCGGGCTGGTGGTGGTGATTGCCGTCGGCTGGCAGCAACATTTCGGCGGGTTGGAGGAGACGCGGCGCTACTTTTTCCGGGAAATCTATCCGCAACTGAAGTCCGTTTCGCCCGAATACCTCAAAAAGATGACGAGCAACCGGATTTTTTCGACGCTCTTTTACCCGAACGCGCTGGCGGGAGCATTACTGCTCCTGCTGCCGGTCGCGCTGTCGCTGATCTGGCAAAAATTCACAGCGTTGACCGAGGCGGCGCGCGGGCTTTTGGTTGGGTTGGTCGGAATTGGAGCTTTGGGCTGCCTATTTTGGTCGGGCTCAAAAGGCGGCTGGCTACTGATGCTGGCGATGGGCTTGGTGGCGCTGCTGCGGCTGGATTTGAGCCGCAAATGGAAACTCGCGCTGGTGACGGCGGTGCTCGCGGTCGGGATGGCGAGCTTCGCGCTGCGCTACGCCGGCTATTTCCAAAAAGGCGCGACGAGCGCCACGGCGCGCGGCGATTACTGGCGGGCGGCGGCGCAGACGGCAGTGGCCAATCCCGTCTTCGGCACCGGGCCGGGGACGTTTGCCATCCCTTACAAGCAGCTCAAAAATCCAGAATCCGAAATGGCGCGGCTGGTTCACAACGATTACCTGCAACAGGCATCCGATTCCGGCGTGCTCGGCGCGCTGGCTTATGCAGCTTTCATCGTCGGAGCGCTTTGGTTGACTTACCGGCGGCTCGCCGCGAGGAAGGATTGGCTGCCTTTCGCCGTCTGGCTCGGTCTGCTGGGCTGGAGTTTGCAGGGCTTGATGGAGTTCGGCCTGTATATCCCCGCGCTGGCTTGGACGGCGTTTGCGCTGTTCGGGTGGCTGCTGGGCGGCGGAAATGAGTTCGACACTTCGCCGGAAAACCGCTAGTTTCGACCCGGTAAATGAAAATCCTGTTCCTCAACGGCCCCAACCTGAACCTGCTCGGCACACGCGAGCCGGAGATTTATGGGCGGACGACCTTGGCCGACATCGAGGCCAAAGTCCGCGAACGCGCGGCGAAGTTGGGCGCGGAAATCGCCTTCCGCCAGACGAATCAGGAAGGCGAACTCGTCGCCTGGATTCAGGAAGCCAAGGGCAAGTTCGATGTCATCGTCCTGAACGCCGCCGCCTACACCCACACCAGCGTGGCCCTGCGGGACGCCATCTCGGCGGTCGGTGTTCCGACCATTGAAATTCATCTTTCCAACGTCCATGCGCGGGAGGAATTCCGTCACAAATCTCTGATTGCGCCGGTTTGCCGGGGTCAGATTTGCGGTTTCGGCGCAAATTCCTACATTTTGGCCGTCGAAGCGGCTGTTACCGTTAACGGATAACCTCCCGCTGTCGGAAATACGGTTTTCAACCGTCTTTTTATTGTGTTTCTCTGCTTCAAAAATTACCGCTTGACGCAATTTTTCAGACGTTTATGCTCGGCAGCAATCGAAATAACGCGATGAGCAGAGTCGAATCCGACTGCTGCTTTTTTGCTTAATAACCAACGGCGGTCAATCCCGCCAAAGTCAGCCAATTTAACCGGGACAAATACTGTGGATCTAAAAGACATCAAGGCGATCATTGATCTGATGAAGAAAAACTCCGTCTCGGAGTTTGAACTGGAGAAGCAGGATTTCAAAATCCGGCTCAAGCGCGGCATGGGCGGCACCAACGGCGGCGGGGTGCAGTATGAGGAAGCTCCCGTTTTGACCTACGCCCCAGCCACGGCGGGAACACCCGCTCCAACCACAGCCGCACCCGGCACAATCCCCGCTCCCGCAGCGGCGTCCAACGAACTGGACGTGAAATCCCCGATGATCGGCACTTTTTACCGTTCACCCTCGCCGGAATCCGCACCCTACATCGAAGTCGGCGCCGAAGTCAGCCCGGACACCGTCGTTTGCATCATCGAAGCGATGAAAGTCATGAATGAGATCAAAGCCGAGGTCAAAGGCGTGGTCACCCAGGTGCTGATGGAAAACGGCAAGCCCGTCGAATTCGGTCAACCGCTCTTCAAGGTTCGTCCAACTTGAGGTTTTGAACGCGCCGCCTCGGGCGGCCAGTTTGCGCCAGCTTTTCACAACCCATGTTTGAAAAAATTCTCGTAGCCAACCGCGGCGAAATCGCCGTGCGCATCATCCGCGCCTGCAAAGAACTCAACATCCGCACCGTCGCCGTCTATTCCGAGGTGGATGCCAACTCCATGCACGTCCAGATGGCCGACGAAGCCATCTGCATCGGCAAAGCCGCCGCCAGCGAGAGCTACCTCCGCATTGACCGCATCATCAGCGCCGCTGAAATTACCGATGTGGACGCCATTCACCCCGGCTACGGCTTCCTCTCCGAGAACGCCCACTTCGCCGAAGTCTGCGAAAGCTGCAACATCCGCTTCATCGGCCCCAGCGCCCGCGCCATGAGTGCCCTCGAAGACAAGGCCGTCAGCCGCGCCCTCGCCAAGAAAGCCGGCGTGCCCATCCCGCCCGGCTCGGAAGGCATTGTCGAAAACGAGAAAGACGCCCTCGTCATCGCCAAGAAAATCGGCTACCCCGTGATGATCAAAGCCGTCGCCGGCGGCGGCGGACGCGGCATGCGCATCGCGCACAACGACATTTCCCTCGTCAAAGGCTTCCACACCGCGCGCACCGAAGCCGAGAAATGCTTCGGCAACTCCGGCGTTTACATCGAGAAATTCATCGAGAACCCCCACCACATCGAGTTCCAGATCCTCGGCGACGGCAAGGGCAACATCATCCACCTCGGCGAACGCGACTGCTCCATCCAGCGCCGCAACCAGAAGCTCATCGAGGAAACTCCCTCCCCGCTCATCGCCAACAAATACCCCAAGCTGCGCGAAAAAATGGGCAAGGCCGCCATCCGCATCGCCGAGATGGCCAACTACACCAACGCCGGCACCGTGGAATTCATCGTGGACGACGCCGGCAACTACTACTTCCTCGAAGTCAACAAGCGCATCCAGGTCGAGCACCCCATCACTGAAGAAGTCACCGGCATTGACCTCGTCCGCTACCAGATCGAGATCGCCATGGGCGAACCCCTCCGCCACCGCCAGGGCGACATCAAATTTACAGGCCACTCCATAGAATGTCGCATCAATGCGGAAAATCCGTTCGATGATTTTCGCCCCAGTCCCGGTCGCATTGAAATGTATTACCAGCCTGGCGGTCGGGGCGTTCGCGTGGATACGCATGCGTATGCCGGCTACACTGTGCCGCCCACCTACGACTCGATGATTGGTAAACTCATCACCTACGGTAAAGACCGCCGCGAAGCAATGGATCGTATGTCCCGCGCACTTAATGAATTTATGCTTACCGGCGTCAAGACCACGATGTCTTTTCAGCAAGCCATCCTGCAAGACCCCAATTTCCGGCGTGGCGTTTATTCCACAAATTTCATCGAACAACTTCTCAGCGGCGCCCGCCGCGAGTTGATTGAAGAAAAGGCGTGATGGTTTTCTGGTCCGCCGGAAAACAGAGTGTCAAAAAAGTTCAATAAAACCGTTGACACTAAAATCGAAGCTTCGTATTTTCACCCGGTTCGGTTGTAGAAAATAAATTCAACAACCCTCTGATTTTTGAGAAAAGATCGGCGGGGTTGGGTTTTTGTCGTTTAGTCGGGGTCAGGATGCAATGATGTATGAGCGTTAGCGGATGCCCATGTAGCTCAGTTGGTAGAGCACATCCTTGGTAAGGATGAGGTCATCAGTTCAATCCTGATCATGGGCTCCAGCGCGCTGGAAAATTTAGATCAAATCAACAACAATAAAATAGTATGGCAAAAGAAGCGTTTCAAAGAACTAAACCTCACGTCAACGTCGGCACCATCGGTCACGTT
>JAPLTZ010000022.1 GCA_026397895.1 Verrucomicrobiota bacterium
AAACGAGAAAGGCCACCGTCCGGCCATGCCGGGCGATGGACATGGCGCCGGTCTTTTCCGCCCGCCGGACGCATCGGGGGGCTTGCGCCTGCAACTCGGTGATGGTTACTGTAGAGTAAGCGTCACGCCTGTGACCTCTTGACAGAGCAGCGCAATGACTTCGTAAGTGCGGGACGTATTCTGCTACGACGTTTATGATGCGGTTTGCATCTGCAACGTCCGTCTGGTTTTTGCCCAGGCTTCGGGTGTGACATCCGGGATTTGCCAGTTGGTCATGTGGGGCAGACGCGTGAGGACGTCCTTCAGGTAAGCGTAAGGGTCGAGGCCGCGCCGCCGGCAGCTTTCGATGATGGTGTAAATGATGGCGCTGCGTTCTCCGGCATCCGCATCACCGACAAAGAGCCAGTTCTTCTTGCCGATGGCCGTGGGGCGAATGGCGTTTTCCACGAGGTTGTTGTCGATCTCCACCCGGCCGTCTGCCAGATAAACCGTCAGCGTGCTCCACAGCCCCAGTGAGTATTCAATGGCTCCGGCCAGCGGACTCTGCGGCAGATGTCGTCCGCTGGTTTTGAGTTTTGTCAGCGCCCGCTGCAACCGTTCCACAACGGGCCGGCTTTGATGGGCGCGCAGCGCGGCACGCAACCGTGGTCCAGCCCGATGTTCCCGCAGACCGGCTTCAATCTGGTAGAGGTGTTGGATTTGACGGACGATCCAGCCCGCGATTTTTGGGGAGGTCTCGATGGATTCGTAAAACTTCCGCCGCACATGCGCCCAGCAGCCGGCCAGTTCAATCGTCTGGCCGCGGCTGTTGGCAAATGCCCGATACGCGGCGTAGCCGTCGCATTGTATTGTGCCGGTGAAGCTCATGGGGACCACCCGATCCAGGCATGCGGTGGCGCGGCTGGTCTCCCAGCGGAAAAACACATCGCCTTTGGGCCGGCTGCCGGTCCAGAGATAGCCCTGCCTTGTCCGGCCATGACCGGGTTCCAGATAATTGACCGGGGTTTCATCCACCTGCACATAGCCACCGGCCATCACTCCGGTGCGGATGTTTTCATAAATGGGTTGCAACCAGTCGGCGGCCAGCGCCACCCACCGCGCCAAAGTCTGCCGCGGCAGATGCACTTGATGCCGGCGCAGGAAAATCTGTTCCTGCCGGTAGAGTGGCAGATGGTCGCAGTATTTGCTAACCAGCACTTGGGCCAGCAAGCCCGGCGCGGCGATGCTGCGTTCCTGCAAACATTCGGGCAACGGCGCAATCACCGGGGCCAGATCAATGTCTGTGCGGGACACATATTTCTTGCGGATGGTCCGGCGACGGAGAAAACGGGCGGGTTCATAATCCAACTGCTCACTGACCTCCTGACCGATGCAACGCCACTGTTCCGGTGCGGTCTTGACCGGTTCGGGTTCGATCACTTCTTCCACCACCGGCAAATTATCCGGCAATCGCGGCGTCCGGTCCTTGCGCGAACGGCTGACAGCGACTTTGGGTTCTTCAACCACAACGGCAGAGGTGCTTGTTTCCAAGAGAATGGGCAGTTGCAGGAGGAGTTCCAGTTGCGCGCGATCCAGCTTCTCGCTGCTCGATCCAAACACCCGGCGCACCAGCGAATCAATCTTTTGCCGCAGTAAAATATTTTCCTGACGGGAAAGTTCCAACGCTTGTTGCAGCGTGCCGACGAGTTCGCGCAGAGCGGAAAGTTCAGCAGGAATCGGCGCGGTGTTCATCGTCGCGAACTCTGACGCTCGCCACGAAATTAAGTTCAAACTTTGCTGAACTTTTTTTAGCTGATTATTTCACGCCTCGCGCTCATACCACGGACGCATTTTGGCCCCGCGCAAATCCACCCCGTCCGTCAACATCGCCAGCGCCTGCGGCGTCAACTTCAGCTTGGTCGTTTCGGGAGCTAAATGTTTAGGCCAGGCGAACGTCCCTTGTTCCAGCCGCTTGGTCAGCACCCAAATCCCCGTGCCGTCCCAGCAGATGATTTTGATCCGCGTGTGCCGCCGGTTGCTGAACACAAACAGCGCCCCTTGCTTCAGGTCTTCGCCCAACCGCTCCGCCACCAGGGCATGCAGACCGTTGAAGCCTTTGCGCATGTCGCACGCCTCCACCGCCACGAATATCTTCAAGCTGCCGGAAAAACTTAGCATGGCTTGGTCAAGGCACGCACCAGGATCGCCGCCAGCACCGCCTGCGTTTCATCCGCCACTTCCAGATGCACCCCGCCGGGCAACTGCAAGACCAACGGGGTGACCGCCGCCGCCACTTGAGGTGTTTCCACGACCGCTTCCAATAGTCGGAGCCGGGGTGACCGCCCTGAGCGTTTGGAGCGCCGACTGTGTTGCACCCAGGTGGCCAGCGTGGAATACTTCAATCCGGTCCGCCGCGCAAACTGGGGCAGCGACTCGCCGCTGCGAGCCAACGCCACAAGAATGTCCCACCGTTGTCCCTTTGTTACCCGCAGCCGCCCTTTGGTGTCCGCGAGTACGGACACCTTCGGCAGCACCGTCGCAGGTGACACAGATGAATTATCAGAACCACTCGTAGTTATCATAGCTCTCAGAACTATGATATCCGTCAGAAGTTAACCAGAGGTGCTATGGTTGACGCTTACCCCTTTGTGATCAGCCGTTCCGTTAGAATGCTCCGTAATTTTTCACCTCAAGATGAGGTGCGTCCCCAAAATATATTACAAGCTCGACTTGATACTAAATCAGGTCGTGATGCTCACCTTGAATTGAAATAATTAGGACATATCTTGGCGAATATGAGTTCTGTTCTGAAAAT
>JAPLTZ010000057.1 GCA_026397895.1 Verrucomicrobiota bacterium
CCTCGCTGTTGCGAAACTGGTTGAGCCTCACCGGCCTCGTCATCGCCATCGGCGGCCTCTTCTCCTTCCTGTTTCTGTCCGTGATGGATGCGTTGGCCCACTTCTCCAACCCTTACATCGGCATCCTCACCTACGTCATCGCCCCGGGATTCCTGATGCTCGGTCTGTTCCTGGCCGCCGTCGGCGCGCTGCGGGAACGCAAAAAGCTCGGCCAATCCGCCGGCGGCCTTTTGCCCGCGATGGTCGTGGACCTTTCCCGCCCGCGCGACCGGCGGCGCATGGGTTATTTTATCGCCGGCAGCGTGCTGTTCCTGCTCGTATCCGCCATCGGCAGCTACCACACCTACCATTTCAGCGAGTCCACCCAGTTCTGCGGCCAGACCTGCCACACGGTGATGCAGCCGGAACTGGTCACCTACCAGCACGGCTCGCACGCGCGCGTCGCCTGCGTGGAATGTCACATCGGTCGTGGCGCGGCCTGGTTCGTGAAGGCCAAGATTTCCGGCACCTACCAGCTCTACGCCGTGGCGTTCAACAAATATCCCCGCCCCGTCCCCACGCCCATCAAAAACCTGCGCCCCGCCCAGGAAACCTGCGAGCAATGCCACTGGCCCAAGAAATTCGTCGGCAATCTCGACCGCACCTACAACTACTTCCTCGGCGACGAGACCAACACCCCCTTCTCCGTCCGCCTCACCATGAAAGTTGGCGGCGGCGACGCTACCCATGGCCCCGTCGGCGGCATCCACTGGCACATGAACGTCGGCCAGAAGGTCGAATACTTCGCCGCCGACGAAGCCCGCCAGAAGATTCCCCTGGTGCGTGTCACCGACTTGCAGGGCGCGGTCAAAGAGTTTCGCGTGCCCGGCTTCACCAACGACGTCGCCGCCTCGGCCATGCGCACGATGGACTGCATGGATTGCCACAACCGCCCCGCGCACACCTATCGCGCGCCGAACACGGCGGTCAACCTGCAGATGTCGCTGGGCCGCATTGACCCTTCGCTGCCGTGGATCAAGACCAACGCCCTTTACGTCCTCACCCGCACCTACACCAACGAGACGCAAGCCTTGCAAGGCATCGCCACGCATCTCGCCAACAAATATCCCAACGACCCGCGCATCAAGCCCACCATTGACGCCGTCCAGCAGATTTACACCGAAAACTTCTTCCCGGAGATGAAGGCCTCCTGGCAGTCCTACCCCAACAACATCGGCCACAAAGACTGGCCCGGCTGCTTCCGCTGCCACGACGGTCGCCACGCCACCGCCGACGGCAAGGACAAGATCAAGGCCAACGACTGCAACGCCTGCCACACCATCCTCACGCAGGGCAAGGGCGAGGAACTCAACATGCTCGCGCCGCAAGGCCAGAAGTTCAAGCACCCCGGCGATGAAGTGGACGGCGCGTGCAACGACTGCCACACCGGCGGGCTGTAATCTCCGATTGAAATTGAAAAGCGCTCGCAGAATCCTGCGAGCGCTTTTTTGTTTCGGGAAAACGGAGTTATGACTGCGCTGCGATTTACTCGTTGATGTGGATCACCTTCGCCGGCGGGAAACCGTTGAACCACGTCGCTGAGGCATTGCTGTAAGCGCCAATGTTCTCGGCATAGACCAGGTCATCAACCTCCAGCTCCGGCAGATGCTCTGATTGCGAGAGCACATCCAGCCCGTCGCAGGTCTGGCCGAACACCGCGCAAATCTCCTTCTTGCCGCCCTTGAACGCCGATAGCGGATACTGGCCGTGATCGAAAATGATGCCGCTGAACGTGTGATAAACGCTGTCGTTGATGTAATAACACTGCTTGCTGTCGCGCACCGCCTTGCCGATGACGCGCGCCACGCTCGTCGCCGCCGTCGCCACGAGGAAGCGCCCCGGCTCGGCGAGAATCTGGATGTCCTTGTCGAACAGCCGGTCAATCTCCGCGTTGATGACCTGCGCCAGTTCGCGGAACGGGCGGACGTGTTTGTTGTAGGGCGCGGGAAAGCCGCCGCCGATGTCGAGAATCTTGATCTCGTGACCGCGCGCCTTGGATTCCTTCAGCACGGCGGCGGCGGCGTTGAGCGCCTGCACAAAATTCTGGAAGTTCGTGCACTGGCTGCCGACGTGGAAACTCAAGCCCTCGACCACGAGGCCGAGCTTGAACGCCGCCTCGATCAAATCCGCCGCCTCGCCGATCGCGCAGCCGAACTTGGACGACAGCTCGCATTGCGACCCAGTGTTGTCCACACGCAACCGCAGCACCACGCCGGCGTGCGGCGCGTATTTCCGGATCTTGTGCAGCTCGGTGATGTTGTCGTAGGTGACGAGCGGCTTGTATTTGTCCAGCGCCAGCAACGTCTCCTTGGGCTTGGTCGGGTTCGCGTAGATGATCTTGTCCCAGATGAAATCCTGCTGCGCCTTGGCGGAAAGTTTCTTGATGTTCGCATAGACCATCATGAACTCCGGCATCGAGGCGACGTCGAAGCTCGCGCCGCACTTGTAGAACGTGCGGATGATGGCCGGCTCGCAATTGGCCTTCACGGCTAAATAGCACTGCACTTGCGGCAGATGTTTCTTGAACTCGGCGTAATTTTTCCGCAGCACGTCATGGTCAATGATGACGAGCGGCGTGCCGTGTTTCTTCGCGAGCGACTGGAGTTGTGATTTGGTCATGGCCGATAAAATTGTTGGCGAGACTTTCGGGAGTTCGGTCTGGCAGCACAAGAAAAAACGGGCTGGATTTTGGTCCAGCCCGTCGTGTCAGATTGTTTCTACGAATCAGAACTTCGGATCGCTGCCGTCGAGCATCTTCACGCCGACGTTGTGCTCGAAGTATTCCTTGGTCAGCGCCTTGATGATCTTGCCGCGCTGGTCGTAGAGCCGCTTCAGCTTGCGCGGCTTGTGCTTGGCGAGCGCGTAGTGCGTGAAGATGGGCATGGCGATGGTCGTGTCGGTGTAGCACACGACGGCGTCGGGGAGCTTCGTCGGGTCAACCTTGCCCCAGCTCACGGCTTCGCTCGGCGTCGCGCCGCTCAAGCCACCGGTGTCGGGGCGGGCGTCGGTGACTTGGATGAAGAAGTCCTGGCCAAATTCCTTGATGCGGAGCACTTCCTGAATCTGCGGCTCGGTCTGAAGCGTGAAGTTTTTCGGACTGCCGCCGCCCCAGAGGACGACGCCGCTGCGACCGCCCGCGCGCTTGGCGGCGAGGACGATGCCGGTGGTTTCGTTCACGTCGATGGACGGGTTCATGCGCAGCTTGCTGCCGCGGAGTTCCACGCCGGCGACGTTCATGCCGATGGTGGAGTCGCCGGGCGAACTGGTGTAGCACGGCACGCCAGCGCGATATGCGGCGGCCATGACGGAAACGTCTTTGAGGCCGTTCTTGCGTTCCCATTCGGCGGCGTATTTGCCGATGAGGTAATGCAGTTCCGCTGTGCCCATTTCCTTTTGGAACTCGGGCTGCATGAACATTTCGCGGAGCAGATCGTCCGTGGCCATGAGGCCGTCGGAATAGGGAATCACCACGTCGTAGATGCGGACGAGGTCGTTATCGCGCAGGTCGGTGTCGTCAAACCGGAAGCTGCCGGAGTGGACGGGGTAATTGAGCGCGAAGTGCAGATCGTGATACAGGTTCGCGCCGGTGGAGACGATCCAATCCACGAAACCCGCCTTGATGAGCGGGATGATGCTGGAGCAGCCAAGGCCGGCGGGCGTGAGCGCGCCGGAAATGCTCATGCCGATGGTGACATCCTTCTCCAACATGCGGTCGGAGAAGAGGTGGCAGGCTTCCTTGAGCCGGGCGGAATTGTAGGCGAGGAAGACTTCGTCCACCATGTAGGTGAGCTTTTCCTTGCCGGTGAGGTTTTTCGGGTGGATGCGTTTGCCCGCCATGTATTTCTTTTTGTGCGGGCAGTTCTTTTCCTTCATCCATTCCGGCATTTCGGCAACGGCTTCGCGGTTGTGAATTTTGTGACGTTCGGTTCTGGCCATAATGTTTATTTGGTTAAAAAAATGTCCGCTAACGATACGCAAGCGGGCGCGGTTGACAAACTTTTATTGCGGGCAACCACGAGTGGACAGGGCCTTTGGGCTGGAACCGGCGCGCCGTCCCAAATTTTTGAAGACAAGACTAGACCGGCGAAAAAAAGCTGCGCATACTGCGTGGAATTTAGGCGCAGGCGGTCGCCTGCCGCTAACAACCGGTTCAACCAATCCTAATCAAACCAAACAATATGACGGGAACTTGCAACACGAAACATCAGAAGCTCATCGCGTGGGTCGAAGAGATGGTCAAATTGTGCCAACCGGCGCGCATCCATTGGTGCGACGGTTCAGCGGCGGAAAATCAATCCCTCTGCGACCTCATGGTCAAGAGCGGCACGTTCGTCAAGCTGAACGAAAAACTCCGACCCGGCTCCTACCTGGCGCGTTCGCATCCCAGCGACGTGGCGCGGGTGGAAGACCGCACCTTTATCTGCTCAAAGACCAAGGACGAGGCCGGCCCGGCGAACAATTGGGCCGACGCCGCCGAGATGAAGAAGATCATGCTCGAACGCTTTGCCGGCTGTATGGCGGGCCGCACGATGTATGTCATCCCCTTCGCGATGGGTCCGCTGGATTCGCCCATTTGCAAGATCGGCATCGAGATTTCCGACTCGCCCTACGTCGTCGTTAACATGCGCATCATGACGCGCATGGGCCAGACCGTGCTCGATAAACTTGGCGCGGACGGCAAATACATCCCGTGCATGCACTCCGTCGGTGCGCCGCTCAAGCCCGGCCAGGTGGACGTGGCGTGGCCGTGCGAACCCGACCCGCAGAAGAAATACATCGTCCACTTCCCCGACGAACCCGCGATCTGGTCCTACGGCTCCGGCTACGGCGGCAACGCCTTGCTCGGCAAGAAATGTCTCGCGCTCCGCATCGCCTCCACCGTCGCCAAGAAGGAAGGTTGGATGGCGGAACACATGCTCATCCTCGGCCTCACTTCGCCGGCGAACAAAAAATATTACGTCGCGGCGGCGTTCCCCAGCGCGTGCGGTAAGACCAACCTCGCGATGATGAAGCCCACGTTGCCCGGCTGGAAAGTCACCACGCTCGGCGACGACATCGCGTGGATTCGCGTCGGCAAAGACGGCCATCTCTACGCGATGAACCCGGAGACCGGTTTCTTCGGCGTCGCGCCGGGGACCTCGGCGAAGTCCAACCCGCACGCTCTCACGGCTTGCGCCAAGAACACCATCTTCACCAACGTCGTGCTCACGCCCGACGGCGATGTCTGGTGGGAAGACATGGGCGTGCCCGCACCCGCGAAGGGAATTGATTGGGAAGGCAAGGACTGGACGCCCGACTGCGGCCGCAAAGGCGCGCACGCGAATTCCCGCTTCACCGCGCCCGCCGCGCAATGCCCCGTCATTGATCCCGACTGGCAGAATCCCGAAGGCGTGCCGCTCTCGGCCATCATGTTCGGCGGCCGCCGTCCCAGCACGATCCCGCTGGTGAACGAGGCGTTCGACTGGGAGCACGGCGTGTTCATGGGCTCCGCCTGCGGTTCGGAAACCACCGCCGCCGCGCTCGGCGCCGCCGGCGTGCTGCGCCGCGACCCGTTCGCCATGCTGCCGTTCTGCGGCTACAACATGGCCGATTACTTCGGGCACTGGCTCTCGTTCGTGAACAAGACCGACCGCAGCAAGTTGCCGAAGGTTTATTTTGTGAACTGGTTCCGCAAGAGTGCGGACGGCAAATTCCTCTGGCCCGGCTACGGCGACAACAGCCGCGTGCTGAAATGGATCTGCGAGCGCGTCGAAGGCACCGGCAAGGCGCAGAAGACGGCCATCGGCAACATCCCCACGCCCGACGCGCTCGACGTGTCCGGCCTGAACATCGCGCCCGCCGACCTCGCGCAACTGCTCGCGGTGGACATCGCCGGGTGGAAGAACGAAGCCGCCGACGTGGAGACGAACTACGCGAAGTTTGGCAAGGCTTTGCCGAAGGCGTTGAGCGAACAGCTCGCCGGCCTGCGGAAACGCCTCGGCTGATTTCGCGCGGAATAAAATTCAAAGCCCCGCTGC
>JAPLTZ010000389.1 GCA_026397895.1 Verrucomicrobiota bacterium
GGCGGATCAGGAACGGGAGCGTCGTCGAGCCGGGCGATTATTTGACGGGAAAAACGGGGACGGTGGACGCCAACCAGGTCGCCCGCGAACAGGACGGGCAGTTTTGGTTCGCGCAGGAAGGTCGCTACGGTCAGTTGCGGAACGGCAGGGCGACCAACATGGTTCAGGCCGGCGGCAATGCGCTCCGCCTCTGTGCCAGCCGCAGCGGCGGGATGTGGTTGCTGGGCGGCGGGCAACTTTTGAAACTCATCACCCAACCGGACGGAAATCCCGGGACGGTCGCCAGTTGGCCGACTCCGCGCTACGACGTGTCGGTGTTGTTTGAAGACCGGCAGGGCAGCCTCTGGTTGGGAACGCGGAACCAAGGGCTGTTCCGGTTCGACCAAGGGGAATTTCATCCGGTGATGCAAAACTGGCATGCCATCACGGATATTTTTGAAGACAAAGAAGGCACTCTGTGGGTGGGCACCGAGGGCGGCGGACTGCACAAAATCCGGCCCCGGATATTTCATGTGCTGAACACGCTGCAAGGCCTGCCGCAGAACACCATCGCGGCGTTGGGCGAAGACCGCGCCGGCCAAGGCTGGGCCACCACCCGGAACGGATCAACGGCGTGCTTCACCGCCACCGGGAGGGTGTCCCCCACCCCGTCCGTCTTCACCAACAATAGCGCCAGCGTGATCCTGCCCGATCCGGATGGCAGCCTGTGGATCGGCACCAAGGCGGGCAAATTGCTGCGCTACGCCGAAAGCAACCTGCAATCTGTGATGAACGACCCCCGCCTGCGCAACCACGAAGTGCAGGTGCTGCACCTTGACCGGAAAAACCAGCTCTGGTTCGGCCTTGGGCAAGGCGGACTCGCGCGTTACGCCGAGGGTAAAACCGTTTTTTCAGGATACTTTCAAAAGCGCGGCCTGCTGAACGCCCAGACCATCTGGGCGGTTGCCGAATCCACAAACGGGGTGCTGTGGTTCGGAACCAGCACCGGCGAACTCTGCCGCTACGAGGACGACCAGTTCACCGTCTACCGGCAGACCAACGGCCTGCCCGGCACCGCCATCGGCGCACTGTATTGCTCGGCGGACAACACGCTCTGGATCGGCACCCTCGGCGACGGCCTCGGTTGCTTCCACAACGGCCGGTTCAAATTTGTCTCCGTCAAACAAGGCCTGCACGACAGCGTCATTTCGCAGATCGTGGAAGACGATTTCGGCTGTTTCTGGTTCGGCTCCACCCGCGGCATCTTCCGCGTCCGCAAGACCGACCTCGACCAGTTCATGGCCGGCCAGCACGCCGCCATCGAATCCATCAGCTACGGCAAGGCCGACGGGCTGACCAGCGCGGAATGCAACGGCGGCTACCAGCCCTCCGTCTGGAAAACCCGCGCCGGCCACCTCTGGTTCGCCACCAGCAAAGGCGTCGTGCAGGTTGACCCCGGCGCGCTCCCGCTGAACCCCAACCCGCCGCCGCTCGCGCTGGAACAGGTGCTGGTGAACGACCAGCCGGTCGCCCCCGCCACGCCGCTCGTGCTGGAGTGGCACCACAAAAATCTGGAATTCAAATACACCGCCCTCAGCTTCATCGCCCCCGAAAAAGTCCGCTTCCGCCGCCAGCTCGTCGGCTTCGATGCCGACTGGGTGACCGATGACACCGCCCGCGCCGCCAAATACCCCCGCCTCGCGCCCGGCCGCTACGAATTCCGCTTCACCGCCTGCAACGACACCGGCCTGTGGAACGAACACCCCGCCACCTTCGCCTTCACGGTCACCCCCGCGTGGTGGCAGACCCGCGTGTTCCGGGCGGCAACCCTGCTCGTCCTCCTCGCCGCCTTCGGCGCCCTCGTCCGCTACTTCTCCATTCAAAAAACCAGACGCGCCCTCGCCCGCCTCGCCCAGGCCCACGCCGTCGAGCAGGAACGCACCCGCATCGCCCGCGACATCCACGATGACGTCGGCGCGCGCCTCACCCAGATGGCTTACTTGAGCGACATGGCCGCCACCGACCTGGCCAAGGGAGCGGAAAACGCCGACTACCTGCGGCAGATCGCCGACAGCTCCCGCCTCACCGTCCGCGCGCTGGATGAAATCGTCTGGGCCGTCAACCCGCGCAAGGACTCCCTGCCCCACCTCGTCGAATACATCAGCCAATACGCCAACGGCGTTTTCCGCGACACGGAAATCCGTTGCCGGCAGGATTTGCCCGCCGCCCTGCCGGAGTGGCCGCTGCCGGCGGAGTTCCGTCACCATCTGTTTCTGGCCACAAAAGAGGCGTTGAATAACGTGTGCAAACACTCCTGCGCGACGGAGGTGTGGTTCCGGGTGACCGCGCCGCTGCCGCTGCTGGAATTGATCATCGAAGACAACGGCGCCGGCTTCTCCCCGGCCAGCGGCAATCCTGGCGGCGACGGTCTCCGCAACATGCGCGCCCGCCTCGCCAATCTCGGCGGCGAGTGCCGCATCGAATCGAAGCCCGGCGCCGGCACGCGGTTGTGCCTGCGCATAAAATTGCCACCCCGGTGAGCCGAAGAAAATTTTCACCCGACCAAACTTATGCCCATCGAAATCACAATCGTCGAGGACGACCAAGGCCTGCGGGAATCGCTCGTGGCGATGATCCGGCGCGCGCCCAACCTGCGGTGCGTCGGCCACTACGGCAGCGGCGAGGACGCGCTCAAGAACCTCCCCGCCGTCCGCCCGGACGTGGTGCTGGTGGACATCAACCTGCCCGGCATGAGCGGCATCGAGCTGGTGGCCAAGCTCAAGACCCGGCTGCCCAAATTGCAGTTCATGATGATCACCATGTATGAGGACTGCGACCAGATTTTCAATTCCCTCCAGGCCGGCGCCACCGGCTACCTGCTCAAACGCTCGAAGCCCGGCGAAATCATTTCCGCCATCGAGCAGTTGCACGTCGGCGGCTCGCCCATGTCCCCGGAAATCGCGCGGAAGGTGGTCAACTTCTTCCATCGCGGCGACCCGCCCAAGAGCGAGGTCGGACAATTGTCCAAACGCGAAATGGAAATCTGCATTCCCGCACCGAGGCGGTGGTGAAATTCCTCCAGAAATAGCGCCGCCGCACCGCCGCGCGCCGGTCACTTCGCCTTTTTCTTTGGCGCTTTGGCGGCGGGTTTGGCGGCAACCGGCAGGACTTTTTCGCCGGGTTGCGGCAGGGTCGCCTTCACCTTTTCCCAATCGGGATTGAGGCTGGCCTCGTGGATGGAGAGATTGCGGAAGCACACGCTCTGGCCGCCGACAGTGAAGCCGGGCACCATGCGGTCTTGCTTGAAAAGGTCGCTGCTGCCCCACGCGACGAGGTCGTCCACCTGGCCGAGCATCGTGTCGCCGACCATTTCCATGCGGACTTTGTGCCAGGTGCCAACGGCGAAATCCGCCGCGAGCCGGGCGAAAATGATGGCTTTGTCCGGCCCTTCGTGGTCGTTGTCGTCCCGCTGGACGGTGACGCTCTGCGGCGTGATCATGATGCGCGCCATGTGGTCTTTGACGGCGTTGATGGACAGGCTGGTGGATTTCGCGCCATCGAATTTGAATTCGTATTCGATGACAAAGTCTGGAAGCTTGTCGGACAGGCGCGCGACCGCGCCGTGCTTGTCCTCGGGCTTTTCCGAGCCGCGCCAGACGCCGTCGGCGAGCTCCCATTTTCCCTTGGCCATTTTCCACGGCGCGCCAGGGGCAGAATCAAGTTTGCTCTCGAAGATGACTTTGCCGGGGATTGCGAGGAGCGGTTTCTCGGCGGCGTTGAGGGGCAAGGTTGCGGCGAGGGCGAGGAGGAGCGGCAGGGTTGGTTTCATGTTGGATGACGGGGTTCAGTCTGGCAGACGCCAGCCGCCGCCCGGTGGTGACAAAAAAATTCGGCGCGTTCTCCGGGCAGCAAAATCGCCGCATCACCATGCTTGACTCCCGCCCGCGCGGTTTCCATATTGCCGCCCGAAACAAACCGGACGCACGCGAGATTATGGCCAAACCGAAGCCGAGGAAACCTGCCCCCAAGGCCGCTCCCGCCGTTCCCGTTGCCACCGACCCCGCCGCGCCCACCACGCTCGCCGAAAAGATCAAGGAGCTCGTCCGGCTCGCGCAGGAACAGGGCCACCTCACCTACGGCGATATCCACGACGCCCTGCCCGACCACGTCAACACGCCCGATCAACTCGACGAGATTTACAGCCAGCTCCGCAATCTGGAGATTGAGATTGTGGACCAAGCCGAAGTGGACCGCGTGAAGCAGCCCGAGCCGGAGGAAGCCGAGGACAAATCGCGGCTGGATATTTTGGACGACCCCGTCCGCATGTATCTCAAGCAGATGGGCCAGGTGCCCCTGCTCAACCGCGAGCAGGAAGTCGAGATTTCCAAACGCATCGAAGAAGCCGAGCTCCAGATCAAGCAAATCGTCCACGGCCTCGGCTTCACCGCCAAGGAACACATCGCCCTCGCCGAAAAACTCGTCTCCGAACCGCCCAAGGAGCGCTTCGACCGCGTCATCGAAGACAAGCAGCTTGAACGGCGGGACAAACACATCCGCGCCCTTCGCAAGCTAATCAAGCAGACCCGCGAACTCGATCTGGAAACGGACGCCGCCTACTCCGCCTGGCACCACGCCCACGGCGCCGCCCCTCGTCGCCGCGCCCTCGCCACCTTCAAGCGCGCCGACGCGCGGCTGCGGGCGCTTTTCCCCAAGTTCCATTTCAAGCACAAGGTCATCGAGGAGATGGCCGTCTTCGCCGAGAACATCCACGACAAGTTCGAATGCAGCCGCCTCGCCCTCGCCGAGTTCAAGCGCCAGCGCAAATCCGAGCGCCAGCACGCCCTCATCCTCTCCGAGCAGCAGAAGCTCCGCGCCCTGGAGGAATTTGTCCGGCTCTCCGCCGCCGATTACTTCAAGGCCTACGACCTGCTCAAGCGCTTCTCCTTCGCTGCGGTTCAGGCCAAGACCGAAATGGTCGAGGCCAATCTCCGCCTCGTCATCTCCATCGCCAAGAAATACACCAACCGCGGCCTCTCCTTCCTCGATCTCATCCAGGAAGGCAACATCGGCCTCATGCGCGCCGTGGAGAAATTTGAATACAAGCGCGGCTACAAATTTTCGACCTACGCCACCTGGTGGATTCGGCAGGCCATCACCCGCAGCATCGCCGATCAGGCCCGCACCATCCGCATCCCGGTGCACATGATCGAGGTCATCAACAAACTCCTCCGCGTCCAAAAGCACCTGCTCCAGGACTTCGGGCGCGAACCCACCGCCGAGGAAATCTCCGACGAGATCCAGATGCCGGTCGAACGCGTCCGCGCCATCCTCAAGATGGCGCAGCAACCCATCTCTCTCCAAGCCCCCGTCGGCGAAAGCGAGGATGCGAACTTCGGCGACTTCATCGAGGACAAGGCCGCCGACAATCCGCTGGATATGACCAGCTTCAGCCTGCTCAAGGACAAGTTGAACGACGTGCTGGACAGCCTCACCGAACGCGAACGGCAGGTGCTCGAACTCCGTTTCGGCATCGGCGACGGCTATTCCCGCACCCTCGAAGAAGTCGGCAAGCAATACAAGGTCACCCGCGAACGCATCCGCCAGATCGAAGCCAAGGCGCTCCGCAAAATGCGCCACCCCACCCGCATCCGCCAGCTTCAGGGCTTCCTCGAAATCGAGCCGGCGGAATGACGGCCTTCACCGCGCCGAAGCCCGGTTCTTCTCGATGCTGGCGTAGGCGTTGTGATTGTGGATGCTCTCGAAGTTCTCCGCCTCCACCCGATACCACCGCACCTCCGGATGCGCGTTCAGCTTCAGCGCCACGTTGCGCACCAGATCCTCCACGAACACCGGATTTTCGTAGGCGCGCTCCGTCACCGCCTTTTCGTCCTGCCGTTTGAGCAGCGCGTAAAGCTCGGAACTGGCCGAGCTTTCAATCATCCCGATCAGATCCTCGATCCAGATCGGCTTGCGGAAACGCAATTGCACCGTCACCTCGCCGCGCTGATTGTGCGCGCCGTATCGGGCAATCGCCTTGGAGCACGGGCACAACGTCGTCACGTTCGCCTTCACCGTCAGCATGAAATCAATCTCGTGCCCGCACGCCGCCGCGTCGAACCGCGCCGTGTAATCCATCACCCCCGCCCGCCCGGACACCGGCGCCTGCTTCACCATGAAATACGGAAACTCCATCTCCAGATGCGACGTGGCCGAATGCAGCTTCGCCTGCAACTCCCGCAAAATCTCCCCGATGTTCTCCACGTGGATGACGTTGCCGTGCGCGTTGAGCACCTCGATGAACCGGCTCATGTGCGTCCCCTTGAATTCCTTCGGCAGGTCCACGAACAGGCCGATTGTCGCCACTGTGTTCTGCACCGCGTGCGCCTTGTCCCGCACCTGGATGGGAAACCGCAGCCCGCGCACCCCCACCTTGTCGATGCGCAACTCCCGGTGATCCCGCGTGTTCTGGGCGTCGTGCAGGTGCTTGGCCGAGTTCTTCGCCGGCCGGCGGACTTTGACTTTGGACAATTTCATCGGCGGCAAATTATCACCGTCCCGCCCGTTGGCAAAAACTTTCTCCGGCGGCGGCACGCGGTAATCTTTGACTTGGCCGCGCCGCCGGATTATTAACCAGCCATGAAATCCAACCTGTTCCGCCCCGCCGTCCTGCTGATGGCCCTGTTCGCCGCCGCCACCCTGTCCGCCGCCGAGACCTTCCGCGTCGCCGCCTACAACGTCGAAACCTACCTGGACAAACCCACCGATTCGCGCAAGAACGTGAAGTCCGCCGCCGCCAAGGCCAAAGTCCGCGAAAGCATCCGCGCCATGAAGCCCGACGTCATCGCCTTCGAGGAGATGGGCGCCGTCAGCGCGCTGTTGGAATTGCGCGACTCCCTCAAGGCCGACGGGCTTGATTTCCCCTATTACGAACACATCACCGGCGCGGACACCAACATCCACGTCGCCGTCCTGAGCAAGTTCCCCTTCTCCGGCCACCGCCCGCACACGAACGACAGCTTCCTGTTGAGCGGCCGCCGCTTTGAAGTCAGCCGCGGCATCCTCGAAGTGGACATCAAGGTGAACCCCGGCTACGAATTCACCCTGTTCGCCGCCCACCTGAAATCCAAGCGCCAGGTTGCCTCCGCTGACGAGGCCGAACTGCGCCTCGAAGAAGCGAAGATTCTGCGCGAGAAGATTGACACCCGCCTCGCCGCCGACGCCAACGCCAACGTCGTCGTCGTCGGGGATTTCAACGACACCTACAATTCCAAGTCCACCAAAGCCATCGTCGGCAAGTTCAAGTTCAAGCTCACCGACACCCGCCCCGCCGAACGCAACGGCGACAACCAGCCCAACCCCGCCAATCCGCACTGGGAGCCGCGCAACATCACGTGGACGCACCATTTCGGCGCGGAAGACAGCTATTCCCGCATTGATTACATCCTGCTCAGCCCCGGCATGACGAAGGAATGGGTCAAAGAGGAAACCTTCATCCCCACCGTGCCAAACTGGGGCATTGGCTCCGACCACCGCCCCGTTGTGGCGACCTTCACGGCGGAGAACAAGTAGCCGGAGTCACTTCGCCGCCGCCACGCGCCGCAGGTAGTCGAAGGAATAGAGGCCCGTGTTGTGGCCGTCGCCCCAGAAGAACTGCACCGCGTAGGTGCCGACCGTCACCATGTTGCCAAGCTGAAAGGAAGTCGGAATGAGCGGCAGTTCCGGGTTCTTGTAGAGATTGCCCATGATGTCCACCTCGCCCTTGCAGCCGGCGCACGGGCAGGCGCGGCGCAGTTTCTCCAGCGGCACGAAGCTCTCGCTGCCGTCGTCCCACCTGATCGCCAGTTCCTCGCCAATCCGCTGCATGTCTGTCGGTCGCATGGCGGGAGTATTTCCGGTTTGCGCGGGCGGCGAAAGATTTTTCAGCGGAATCGGCGGACAACTTACGGCCACAGCCGCAACTGGTAGAACCGCGGCGGCGTCAGCCCGCCGGACTGCGTGCCGTCGTCAATGAAGAAGAAATTCGTGCCGCCCGGCGGCGTGGGCGTGATGACGTTGGTGAAGTCCATCCACAACATCGGCTGCGCCAGATTGCTCGCCCACTGCACCGCGAACTGCTCGTAGCTCGGCGCGACCCAGCCCAGCGTGATGTTCGTCGCCGTCACCGTCACGCTCGTGATGTTGAACGGCGGCGGCGGCTCGACGACGACGGTGAACGTGTTCGTCGCGCTCAGGTTGGGCGTGCCGTTGTCGGTGACGACGGTGGTGATGAGGTTCGTGCTGGCCGACTGCGCCACCGAGGGCGTCCAGACGATGACGCCGTTGGTGTCGATCGTGGGCGGGTTGTTTGTCACCTCGCTGTTATCGAGCAGATTGGTGAGCGTGACGGTGTAGGTCAGGGTCTGCGGCGGGAAATCCGCGTCCGTGGCGGCGTTGGTCACGGTGAGCGTGTCCAGCGCAAGGATGGTGTAATTCGTGGGCGTGGCGACAAATTGCGGCGGCGTATTCGTCGGCGCGTAAGGATTGTTGAACAGCATCAGCACCGGCAGATGGTCGGAGGCAGTAGCGGAGTCGTTCGTAAACAGGCCGGGCGGCATCGGGCTCAACAGGTCGGTGCGGAACACTTCCATGCTGCTGATGTTCGTGAACAGCTCGCCGCATGGCATGATGTAGTCAATGCGCTCGCTCGGCGGCGGCGACTGGATGGTCCAGGTGTTGATGCTGCCGCTGAACGGATTCACGTGTCGGACTCGTTGAAGTCGCCGGAAATTGAATACATGTCGCCGGGGTAAAGCGCGAACAGGTTCGTGGCGAAGAAATTGGTGATGGCGGCGGTCTCGGCAAGGCGCTTATCCGGGAACGCACCAGACTTCAGGTGCGTGGTGAAGACGTGGAGCGGTTTGGGATAGCCGGGCACATCAATCTGCGCCTCGAACAGATCGCGGGTAAAGTTGCCGCTGTAACCAAACGGCGTCAAATCTGCGCCGTCCAGCCAACTGTCACTGCGGGTGATCGGGTAACGGCTGGCGATGGCGCTGCCGATGAAGCCGTCGTTGCCGGGGCTGACGACGACGGTGTAACCGGCGAGGAACGTGGCGGCCCAGTTCGTCATCTCGTAGGCGTAGAGGACGGGGATTTCGTTGAAGGCGATAATGTCGGGCTGGAGGTAGGTGATTTCGCGGGCGATGGCCTGCACCTGTGCGGCGTTCGTGCTCCAATCCGCCGCGCCATTGCCCTTCACGTTGTAGTGCAGGAGCGAGAAGTGCGCGAGGTTCGTGGTCACGGCGACGGTGAAGGTGTTGGTGGCGCTCAACGGCGGCACGCCATCGTCGGTGACGACGGTGGTGAAGGTGGCGACGGTCTGGAACTGGTTCGTGGCCGGCGTCCAAGTGATGAAACCGGTGTTGGTGTTGATGGTCGCACCGAAAGGCGCGGCGAGCAGCGCGTAGCTCAACGTGTTCGTCGGGATGTCGTCGTCCTGCGCCACGTTCAACACGGTGAAGGTGCTGTAGGCGGTGATGACGGCGTTGGTCGGCACGCCGGGCGTGAAATACGGCGCGGAGTTGGTCTCATTGACGATGACGATGAAGAAATTCGTGGCGCTCAACGGCGGCGCGCCGTTGTCGGTGGCGATGGTGGTGATGATGTTGGTCGAAGGGCCGTCGGCTTCAAGCGGCGCGAGCGTGATGACGCCGGTGATGGGATCAATGCTCGCCCACGCGGGCGGGTTGTCCAAGGCGTAGGTCAGCGTGTTGGTCGGGTAGCCGATGTCCGTGGCGGTGTTGGTGACGTAATTGGTGGTCAGCTCGTCCATGACGAGGTCGGGCGGGTTGGTGTCGAACGCCGGGCCGGGGATGACTTCCTCGGCGAGGATGGTGTAGGTAATGGGGTTGGTCTCGTTGTTCGGGACACCGAGATACCATTCCATGTTCAGGCTGGGCAGGCCGGCGTTGGTCTGGACGAGGATGAATTCAAAGTTCGTCCCGGTGCGGCGGCTTTCGGCGAAGAAATCCGGCGCGATGGGCAGGCGGTTGGTCTGGACGACGAGATCACCGTCGCCGCTCAGGTTGTAGAGCAGGAAGAGAATCGCCCGCGGCGAATTCGTGGTGGTGTAGCGGAAAACATTCGTGAGCACCGCGCCCGGCCCGGAACTGTAATTGAGCGGCACGGCGTTGGTGAGGTTGATGATGGTGGGGATGGTGGTGATGTTCGTGGCGCTGACCATGACGGTGACGATGACCGGGCCGACGACGCCGACGGTGTCGGTGTTGGTGGCGTAGAAGCCGAAGGACGCAAAGCCGGTGTAGTTCGTGGCGGGCGTGAAGGTGGCAGTGTGATTGGTCAGGGTAACGGTGCCGTTGGCGACGGGGAACACCTGGTAGGTCATGTTGCCGGTGTTGCCGACCTGCTGGTAAAGGTCCACGTCCACGGGCGTGTTGCTGACGGTCAGGGCATGGGGATCGGCCAGCCAGTTGAGATATTCTTCGAGGTCGGTGTAGCCGTCGTTGTCGCGGTCGTTGTTGTTGTGCGCCACGGCCGGATTGAAGCCGAAGGTGATGCTCCAGTAATCCGGGATGCCGTCCTGATCGGAATCGGCGGCGTAGGGCAGCGCGGCCAGCGCCGGCCAGCCGCCGACGTCGTCCTGTGAGTTGATGATCTGGCCGGACTGGGTGCGGACGTTGCCCACGATGCGCAAATCCACGGCGTCGCGCTGCTGGTAGTCGCCGACAAAGTCCAGGACGCGTTCGTAGGCCAGGAACGCGGGGTCGGCGTAAATATCCGGCAGGACAAACGGCACCTCGTTGGTGGTGAATTTGTTGGTGAACATGTTCCAGCCGGTGTCCACGCCGACGTGAATGTCGTTCGGGTCGCGCTCGATGATGTTGTTCGTCTGGTAAATCCAGGTGTTGGTGCTGCCGCCCCAGAAGGCGGTGTTGGTGGTCACGCGGTCGGGGTTGCCGGGGAAATTCGTGCCGGCGAAATCCGGCCCGACGATGAAATAGTTGTCAATGTAGTTGAGGCGGTTGGTGAAGCCGGTCGGGTTATCCGCCGTGTCATCGCCGGAAAAGCCCGGCATCACGGCCCAGTTGTAAACGACGTTGTTGATGAAATCCAAACTCAGGTTGTCGCCGACGCGCGGGTTGGCGCTGTGGTTGTCGGCGTAAAGATTGTGGTGGAGGCTCACCGTGCCGTGGCCGTAGCGCAACCGCGCGCCGTCGCCGTGTAATCCGTTGGTGTGGCAGGAGTCGTTGAGACTGTCGGCGATCATGGACCACTGGACGGTGACGTTGGAAGAATTGAGGGTGGAGAGGACGTTCTCCACGCTCCATGAGGCGGAAACGTGGTCGGCGATGACGGCGGCGGCGTTTTCCAGACGCAGCGAGCTGTCCACGTTCACCGGGCAATTGCTGTCGCCGGGGCGGAAGCGCAGGTAGCGGATGACGACGTCGTGGGCGTTGCTCACCACGGTGGCCCAGCCGCGGACGGTGATGCCGTCGCCCGGCGCGGTCTGGCCGGCAAGGGTGAGATAGGAATTGGTGATGACCAACGGCCAGGCCAGCGTGATGTTGCCGGACACGTCAAATATAACGGTGCGGTTGCTGGTGCCGACGGCGTCGCGGAGACTGCCGGAGCCGGAATCGTTCAGGTTGCTGACGTGGTAGACATCGCCGCCGCGCCCGCCTTCGGCACATTGCCCGGCGCCCTCGGCGGCGGGGAAGGCGGGGAAACATTGTTCATCCTTCACGGCGAGAATGGTGAAATTGATGGGGTTCGTCTCGTTGTTGGGCACGCCGAGATACCAGGTGGTGTTGATGTTGGTGAGGACGAGGTTGGTGCGGATGAGCATTAGCTCGGGATTGCGTCCCGGCTCCTGGCTGGTCTCGAAGAACGGCGGCGCGAGCGGCAGGAAGTTGGTCTGCGCGTTGAGGTCGCCGTCGCCGGTCAGGTTGTAGAGCTGGAAGTGGACTCCGCGGGCGTGGGAATTCGTGATGCTGAAGCGGAAGAAGTTGGTCAGCGCCGCGCCGGGGCCGGCGGTGTAGTTGAACGGCACGCCGTTGGTCAGGTCAATGATGGTCGGGCCGGCGGCGAAGAGCTCCTTGGCGATGATGGTGTAGCTCACGGCGTTGG
>JAPLTZ010000150.1 GCA_026397895.1 Verrucomicrobiota bacterium
CATCTGAACCTGCACAAGACGTTTTGCATTCCGCACGGCGGCGGCGGACCGGGCGTCGGACCGATTGGCGTGGCGGAACATCTCGTCGAGTTCTTGCCCGGCCACAACGTCATCAATCTCGGCGGCGAAAGTCCCATCGGAGCGGTCTCTGCCGCGCCGTGGGGCAGCGCGAGCATCCTCACCATCTCCTGGATGTATATCGCGATGATGGGCGCGGACGGACTGACCGAAGCGACGAAGTTCGCCATCCTCAACGCGAACTACATTTCCAAGCGGCTCGAAAAACATTGCCCGACGCTCTACCGCGCGAACGGCCTCGTCGCGCACGAATGCATCCTCGACCTGCGCGCGTTCCACAGCGTCACCGCCGAGGACGTGGCGAAGCGGCTGATGGATTACGGCTTTCACGCACCCACGCTCTCGTGGCCCGTCGCCGGCACGCTCATGGTCGAACCGACCGAAAGCGAATCGAAATACGAACTCGACCGATTCTGCGACGCGATGATCTCCATCCACGCCGAAATGACCGCCGTGGAAACCGGCGCGGCTGACGCCAAGAACAATCTCCTCAAGAACGCTCCGCATACGGCGGACCAGATCGCCAGCGACGCGTGGAATCGTCCTTACAGCCGCGAAGCGGCGGCGTTCCCGGCGAAGGATTTGCACGACTACAAATTCTGGCCGCACGTCGCCCGCGTGGACAACGTGTTTGGGGATAGAAACCCAGTTTGCTCGTGCGTGGGGATGGAGAATTACGCGAAGGCGTGAACATGCAACTTTGATATAACCATTTTGTATGCGGAAATACTCTGGGAAAGAAGTTAGTCGAGCTGGCGACGTTCTAATTCAGGAGAACATAGCCGAAAAGGATCATGCCGCCTATGAACACGCAATGGAGGTCTTATCGTTTTGGCGTTCATGTCATGAAGTTCCGTTGACCCAAGCGGTTAAACTCCTTACCGAAACTGCAAAGAAATATGACGACAAGGCGGTTGTTGCCAAGCGATTGAAGCGAACCCCATCCATCTTGAATAAGTTGCGGCGTTTTAAAGGAATGACGTTGCGATCAATGCAAGATATCGGAGGGTGTCGAGCAATTGTAGCAAACGAAAAGCGGGCGTGGAAGTTGGTTCGAGACCTCAAAAGAAAGAAAGACTTCCGCATAAAGGACTATATCACCGACCCCAAAGTGGATGGTTATCGCAGCATTCATTTAGTTTCCGATTTTTCCAATGGGCAGGAGGGTGTAAGGCCGATTGAAATCCAAGTTCGCACCGCCGCACAACACGCGTGGGCAACAGCTGTGGAGATTATTGATTTATTCACCGGCCAAGCAATAAAGGCGAACCGAGGAAGTGTTGAGTGGCAACAATTTTTTCGCTGTGCAAGTGATCAACTAGCATTTATCGAAGACATACCCGTCTACAACCAAATTAGCCCAGACAGTCTCGCTCGAGAATTATTCATCAGAATAAAAGATGATACCAAACCGGACCGTCAAGAGTTTATAACAAAGAATACCGAGACGCTCTATGTTCTCGAAAGAAGATTAAACATTCTTGAAAACTTTAATGCCTATGCCGGTTCTCTCAAAGCAGCCGACGACCACCTTGCTAAGGTGGCTATCTCTGGCTATGTGCTTCTCGAAATAAATCTAAAAAAGAACAAGGTAGATACTCGTATATTCAAGAAGGAGGACTTCGCTGCGAGCACGGCAGCATACCTTGAGGCTGAAAAGCGCGCACTAACGACAGAGGGGTTGGTTGTGGCTTTGGTATCTACAGATGCCGTGGGCGGAATTAAAGAGGCATACCCAAATTACTTTGCGGATTCCAGCGTCTTCCTTCACTACGTTTCTGCATCACGCGAAGCATACCGTGCATATAATCAGAGTGACTTGAGTAGAGCGTTTAAAAAGATGTTCGGATGAATCTGGACATTCCTTCTGCGCCAAGCTTTGGTATGGAGTTTTGAATCCGTGTTCATCGGTGTTCATCCCGCCTTCGCTTTGCCTCGGCGCGGCAGGCCGTGGTTAAAAAAAGGGCCGCCCCGGTTTTATCCGGAGCGGCTTTGTTTGTTGTAGCGGCGGCCTTGTGGGCGGTTTTTGCCGCCTGAACCTTCCAAAACCCGGTTTTTCATCAAAACCGGTCGTTTTCAGGGGGAAATGGCCGGTTTGCTCCCAATTGCCCTCAGCGGCACAGGGTTTGGGCTTGGCTGCACAGACTTTGAGCGCATCTCCGCAAGGTTTGACCGCGTCTCCACAGAGTTTGGGCTCATCTCCGCAGGGTTTGACCTCGGTTGCACAGGCCTTGAGCCCGACTCCACACGCCTTGGGCTCATCCGCACAGTGCTTGAGCCCGGCTGCACAGGCTTTGGTTTCGTCCGCGCACACTTTGGACGTGGCGGCGCAGACCTTGGGCCTGTCTGCGCATACCTCGGGTTCGGCTGAACCGGTCCTGCCCTGCGCGCGCACCGCCCGGAGGTGGATTTGCGCGAGCACGGGGTGGACGCCTGCGCCGGTTGCGGCTACTATTTTTGCCAGCAATGAAAATCACCGAAATCCTGATGGCGGAACACGCGGTGTTCCACAACCTGTTCGACCACATCGAAGCGGTCGCGCCCAAGTTCAAAACCTTGGCCGAAGTGAAGGCGCTCACCGCCGTCGTGGAAAAGCTGCACGAGCCGCATTCCAAGACGGAGGACGATCTGTTCATCGAGCCGCTGGAGCATTGCTTCGAGCAGATCGGCCAGAACGAAACCTTTCACGCGGAGCACGAGCAGATCGAGGCGGCGCTGGCGCGGGTGCACAAGGCCAAGACGGTCAAGGACGCCAAGAAAATCCTGCTCGCCGCCATCGCCGCGTCGCGCAAGCATTTCGACAAGGAGGAGCGCATCGTGTTCCCGATGGCCGAGCGGGTGATGAAGACCAAGACGCTCACGGAACTCGGCACACAGTGGTTGCTGAAGCGCGACGCGAAGTTGAAGTAGGAGCGCGGGTCTGTGACCCGCAGCGGTAGGGCGGGCAGTCCCCTGCCCGCCGAACTCGTTTGCCACATGAAAGCGCGCACGGAGTGACGCGCCCTACCTCGCCGATGAGTTTCCGTCTGGTATTTCCAACGCCGCATTCACGCCGGCGACGAGCGCGTTGACGCGGGTTTCCAACGGAAAATCCGACGGCGCTTCCAGCGTGCAACTGTGCCGGGTCTTGTGCTGCAGCAGCCAGAACGCTTCGGGCCATTGCAGGCGGGTGGCGGGATCGAGGCTCGGATTGATGATTCCGCCCTTGGCTTCGCGGCCTTCGATGACTGACGACAAATCAATCGGGCAAACCTTCGCCACGGCTTCCACCATCTTGCCGGCCAGCGACGGCTTCTGGTCGGGATTCAGTTCGTAAACGTAGAAACCGTGCGATTCCCAATCTTCGTGCAGGCAGAGCGCGACATCAAACGCTGGCTGACGTTCCAGCCAGCGAACGTGCGCGGCGATTTCCTCGGTCTCAAGGTGACGGTAGTCGCGGTTCAAGTCCTTGCGCGCGTCGAAGCGGATCCAC
>JAPLTZ010000049.1:0-5244 GCA_026397895.1 Verrucomicrobiota bacterium
GCACCATCGCGTCGTAGGGATTGATTTCGCCCAGCCAGAGCGCCTCGTCGCCGTCCGCCGCCACATCCACCGAATAGCCTTCCGCGACCAGACCCGCGCGGATGTGTTCGGCCACTTTCTTTACGTCTTCCGCCAGAAGTATGCGCATGATGGACACCGTATCACTTCCACTGTTAGGTGTAAAAGCGGAATAAGTTCATCGCCGCCCGACCACGGATATCAACGCCGCGGCATCATCCCCGGCGGCATTCCGCCCATGCGCGTCATCATCTTCTGGAACTTGCCCATCTTCTTCATCATCTGCTGCATTTCGTTGAACTTGTTCAGCATCGTGTTCAACTCCGCCACGCTCACGCCGCTGCCCTTGGCGATGCGGATGCGGCGCTTGGCGTTCAGGATTTGCGGGCTCTGCCGTTCCTGCGGCGTCATGCCGCAGATCATCGCCTCCATGCGGACAAATTCCTTCTCCTGCTTCGAGAGATTTCCCTGCTGCTTCACCATCTCCGCGCCGCCGGGCAGCATCTTCACGATGTTCTCCAGCGAGCCCATCTGCTTCATCGCGCGCAACTGCTCCAGAAAATCCTCCAGCGTGAACTGCCCTTTGCGCATCTTTTCTTCCATGCGCTTGGCGTCGGCTTCGCTGACGACTTCGGCGGCCTTTTCCACGAGGCTGACGACGTCACCCATGCCGAGGATGCGCGAGGCCATCCGCTCCGGATGAAACGGCTCGAACTCGTCCAGCTTCTCGCCGACGCCGGCGAACTTGATGGGCTTGCCGGTGACGGACTTCATGCTCAACGCCGCGCCGCCGCGCGCGTCGCCGTCGAGTTTGGTGAGAATGGAGCCGGTGATGCCGAGCGCCTGGTCGAAGTGCGTGGCGACGTTGACGGCTTCCTGGCCGGTGGCGGCGTCGAGCACGAGCAAAATCTCCTGCGGCTTCACGAGGTCGCGCAGGCGCACGAGTTCCAGCACGAGCGGCTCGTCAATCTGCAAGCGCCCGGCGGTGTCGAAGATGAGCGTGTTGCGGTTCGTTTCCTTGGCGACGGCGAGCGCTTCGCGGGCGATTTTGAGAACGTCCGTTTCGCCGCGCTTCAGAAAGACGGGAATCTCCAACTGCTTGCCAAGCGTCTCAAGTTGGTCCATCGCCGCCGGGCGATACACGTCCGCCGCGACGAGCAGCGGCGTGCGGCCCTGCTTGAGAAGGAGCTTGGCGAGCTTACCGCTGGAAGTGGTTTTGCCCGCGCCGTGCAAGCCGACCATCAGCACACAGGCGGGATTGCCGGAGAGATTCAGCCCCGCGTTGGCCGAGCCGAGCAAATCCACGAGCTCGTCGTGAATGATCTTGATGATCTGCTGGCCGGGCTGGACGCTGGCAATGACTTCCGCGCCGATGGCCTTGGCCTGAACGCGCTCGATGAAGTCGCGCGCGACCTTGAAATTCACGTCGGCTTCGAGCAACGCCATGCGCACCTCGCGCAAAGAATCGGCGACGTTGCTCTCGGAAATCTTGCCGAGGCCGCGCAGGTTGCGGAAGGCGTTCTGGAGTTTGCCGCTTAACGAATCGAACATCCCCACAGCCTAAAGTCCGGGGTTCAGAGTTCAAGGTTCAAAGTTGCGCCGGCGGGCGCGCCGCTCGACAAACGGCGGCGGCTGAAATAGCTTCGGCGTGGCGGCATGAACCGGCTATTCCTGAAAATGTTTTTTTGCGTGGTCGCGCCGGCGGTCTGGGCCGGCGGCACCGGCGGAGTCATATTCCGCGAAGACTTCAAGCCGCCGTTGAGCGCGGAGTGGAAGCCGTTCAAGTTCGCCGGGTGGACGGATTACCGCGCCGGGCTGGACGGCACAAACCGCTGTCTCATCGCCCACGCGCCCGGCGTGGCTTCGGGCCTGGCGCACGCGGTGACGGCAAAGCCGGCGGGGAAATTGATTTTGCGGTGGCGCTGGAAGATTGACCGCTGCCCGCCGGGGGCGACCGAGACGAACCTCGCCACCTTCGACCACACGGCGCGGATTTTCGTGGCGTTCAAGACGTTCACCGGGCCGCCGCGCTCGATCCATTACGTCTGGGCCAACGAGGCGGCGGTCGGGGCGACTTTTCTCCATCCAAATTCCAGCCGCGCGCGGTTCATCGCGTTGCAGACCGGCAACGCCCGCGCCGGCCAGTGGCTCGCCGAAAGCCGCGACGTGACGGCGGACTGGCAGCGCCTTTTCCCCGACCAGAAAATGCCCGCGCCGGAGGCCGTGGGGGTCATCACCGGCACGGACAGCACGGGCACGGAGGTAACGGGCTGGTATGCGGACATCGAACTGCGCGAAGAGTAGGCGGCGGGCTATTCGGTTTTTTTGCGCAGGTAAGAGAGCTTCAGGCCGGGATAATGCTCCTGCATGTCGGAAATCCGCACGAACATCCACGGCTGGGTGTGGCTGTTGCCGTATTTCGTGAAGGCGAGATCGTCCGCGACGAAGACGGCGGAATGTTTGATTTCCTGCCGGTCATTCATGAACAGGATGATGTCGCCGTAAAGGTTGGGCTGTTCGATTTTGTAGAAATTGGACTCGATGTAGCGCACGGCATAAGCCGCATCGTTGTAGCGGTTGTCCGGCTCGACGCTGCTGAAGTTGAAGGTGCTCCAGTGACAGTCCCGGTTCGGTTCGCCCTTTTCCGGCGGCAACGGATAGGTGTAAAGCCGTTCGCGCGCGAACGGCGGCAGCAGGTAGGCGAAGCTGATTGTGCCGCCGCTCGGCAATTCCTTCAGCGCCTCGAGCAACGGCCGGAGGTTGGTGAACCGGACATTGTCCATGCGCCCCCAATAACCGGCAATCTTGTCAATGTCGCTGTCCGGCCGGATGCAAAGCCGCGCCAGCACCGCCGACTGCCGCGACAACGCCCGGGCCATCGCCACGCGCCGCTCAAACGTCGGGATGTTCATCAGCAGAACCGGGTAATCCACCAAGTGCGTCGAGTCGCCGCTGCGGAAAACCAGCTTCTTCAACAGCGCCACGTCGTCTGGATGCAACCGCTCGTCCGCGTAAATGGTTTCGATGCTGTCCTTCGGGAAAACGTAGGGGTAGTCGATCAGAACATACACATTCCGGCCATAAAACGACGCGTAAAGCTTCTGCCGCTCCTCGGCGGTCAGCGCCAAAAGAAATTCATCGGTGGGTTTGACCACCGTCGCGTTGCCCTGCGTGCCGGCCTGCCCGGCGGTCAACGCCGTCTCAGCCTGTTTCGCCGTCAACCCACCGGCGGCGAACAGTTCTTTGACCTGCGCCACACTCATCCCCGGAAATTTCCATGTCATCGGCTGAACATTCCGAACCTCGCCGACGACATATTCCACCGGACGTTCCAGCTTGATGTTCTGCAACAGCATTTCCCCCCACGCCCCTTTGCGGGTGTAGGTGCTTTTGTCCTGCTGATCGGGATCGGGAATGTTGTTGGCGACGAACGAAATCTCCTTGGGATGCGCACTGAACAGCCGGCTGGACACCAGGATCGTTCCCACCATCAGGCACAGGCTGAAAAAAATCAGGCCCGGTAGGTTGAACCGGAATTGATTTGCCGCTTCGGACGGCTCGGTTGAATTATCACCACGTTTGGGTTTGGCCATAAAAAAACAAGGCAGCACGATAGGTGTCGGCGACGGGACTGCAAGAAACAAAACACATTATCGCAAAAACGGCCCCAAGCCGGAGCTGGAGTTGCACATCCTACGGCAGCGTGCGCAACCGGTAGAACTGCGCCGGCTGATTCGCGCCGTTGGTCCAAGCCGTGACGTTGGTCGCCGCGAGTTGCGCCGCGCCGGAGTTCGTCCAGCTCCGCAGGTCGGTGCTGGCTTCGACCTGATACACGCCGCCCGGCCAGCTTGGCCATTGCAACCGGATCGCGCCGGCATCTGCCCGGCCGATGCTGATTTGATTCGGCGGAAACAGGCGGGCGCGCCACTGCTCGAAATCTGCCTGATAGCCGGCAGCGTCAATGTCGCCGACGTAGATTTCAAAATAGGTGCTGCCAAAAGTGTCGCTGGCATATTGCATCCCGTCGGCGGGCGTGGCGTTGGTGACCTGGGAATTGTAGTTGTTGAACGGCTTCGCCCACGACGTGAGCGCCTGAAACCCGACCCACGCATTCGTCTGCGAGAGAAACAGCGGCCCGCCAAAAGTGGTGTTCGGCCGGCCGGTGAGCGGGTCCACGCCCGGCGCGGCGCGGCTGGCTGAAAGATTTTCCATCCAGAATCCAACGCGCGGCCCGGTGACGCCGTTGAATTCGGCCAAAATGCTTTCGCGCACGAATTCCCATAACGACGGCGTGGCCTGATTGTCCGTGATGGGCCAGAAACCAATCTGCACAAACTTCGCCGGGAAATTTGTGACGGCGGCGCGCAGATTGAGCAACACGGCGTTGGTCAGGGCGGCACGAGAATAATTGCTCATGTTGCGCAGCAAAACCGACGGATCGCGAATCGCCAAATCCGCCCCGGCCAGCCCGAAGTTCACCACCGTCAGCACCGGGTGATCCTTCAGCTTCACGCCGTCAATCTGATACTCGGCCAGCGCGTGCAGAAAAATTTCCGCCCGCGCCAGCAAAAAACCGTCCCACGGCACGGCGCGCAACTGCACGGAGTTGGTGTCATACCACGTTGTCACGCCGGGCGTCTGCGCCAGCCACGGCGGGTCCACATTGATGATTTCCAGCGAAAGATTTTTGTTGATGGCCGCCAGCCGCCGGATGTTCCAGTCAACGAGGGTGAAATCGAATTGATCCTGGTTTGTCTCCATCGTCGCCCACGACGCGCGCAGCACATAGCCGGAAACGAAATCGTTGCTGCGGATGTTCCCATCGCGCATGGAAACGCCGTTGGTGCTGTGGCCGTTCGCGCCGTCGAGAACGTAGATGCCGCGCGGCTGGGGAAAGCCAACCGCCGCCCGCATCTCCAATGGAAGGCACAGTAGGTCCAGCAGAAACAGCAGATGAACTGGACGCATCACAGATAACAGGCGCAAAAACAGTCGCTCTGGTTACACAGCAACGCAACAGTTTTTGAAACTACGCCCTCCGCTCTTTGATGCTCGCCAGAATATCCGCCACGACTTCCGCCTTCGGCTTCGCGCCTTGCGGGCCGCCGTGGTGGAGACGCACGCTCACCGCGCCAGCTTCCATGTCGCGACCGCCGATGACCAGCATCGTGTGGACGCGCAATTGTTCCGCGTTGGAAATCTTCGCCTTGAACGGCGTCGCGCTGA
>JAPLTZ010000049.1:5321-6668 GCA_026397895.1 Verrucomicrobiota bacterium
AAATCCGAATCCACGCGCACCATGTTCGCGCGCAGCTCGGCCACGATGGGTTTGGCGTAGTTGATCAACGCTTCGTCGTCGTTGAGCGTGATGACGCGCACCTGGTCCGGCGCGAGCCAGAGCGGGAAGTTGCCCGCGTAATGCTCGATAAGGAAGCCGATGAAGCGCTCATGCGTGCCGAGTGGCGCGCGATGGATGCACAACGGCGTCTTGTTCGAGTTGTCCTTGTCGCGGTAGGTCAGGCCGAACTTGGCGGGCACGGCGAAGTCCACCTGGTTGGTGGCGATGGTGAATTCGCGGCCGATGGCGCTCCACACCTGCACGTCAATCTTCGGCCCGTAGAACGCCGCCTCGTTGGCGACCTCCACGTAGTTGATGCCCGATTCGATCAACACCTTGCGCACCATGTCCTCGGTCTTCTTCCACAACTCCGGTTCGTTGACGTATTTCTTACCGAGCCCTTCCGCCGCGTGCGTGCTGAAGCGCATCTGATATTTTTCGAGGCCGAAGATTTTGAAATACTTCAGATACATGTCGTTCACCGCTCGGAACTCGTCGGCGAACTGTTCCTCGGTGCAATAGCTGTGCGCGTCGTTCATGTTGAGCGAGCGCACGCGCATGAGCCCGAACAACTCCCCGCTCTGCTCGTAGCGATAGCAAGTGCCGTATTCCGCAAGGCGCAACGGCAAGTCGCGGTAACTGTGCGGTTCAGCCGCAAAAATGCGGTGATGATGCGGGCAGTTCATCGCTTTGAGGTAGTAGCGCTCGCCCCATTCGTGAAGTTCACGCCGCAACGCTCGGCACTCCACGGCTGCTTGCTTCACAGAATCGGGAACTTGTTCCTTCTGCGCTCGTCGGAGCAACGCGGCATCAACAGCGTCAGCTAGATTTCCCCCCGGAACAATTGCTTCCTCGGTTGCAATGTCTTCGCCCAAATATTCGGAAACGATTCGCCAAGCATCATTCGCTTTTTTTGAAACTTCCGCCCGAGCTGCATCAGTCTTTGATTCTCCTTCTTTCAGAATTATCGGCGGAAACATGGACTCCGCGTAATACGGCAGATGGCCGGAAGTTTTATACATTTTCTCCCGCGCCAGATGCGGCGTGCGGACGCGGACGTAGCCGGCGGCGAATTCGGTTTCCTTGGCCAGCTTCTCCAGTTCCTCGACGAGCACCGTGCCCTTGGGCAGCCACAGCGGCATGCCCGGCCCGACAAATTCCGTGTCAATCGCAAACAGCCCCATCTCCGCGCCGATCTTGCGATGGTCGCGGCGCTTCGCCTCCTCGAGCATCTTGAAATACTCGTCGAGCTGCGTCTTGTTCTTGAACGCCGTCCCGTAGATGCGC
>JAPLTZ010000088.1 GCA_026397895.1 Verrucomicrobiota bacterium
AGCATCGTGGGCCTCTTGCTCGTGGCGATGGCGCTGGTCGGCATCGGTTGGGTGAAGGTGAACATGCTGCCATTCGACAACAAGAGCGAGTTCCAGATCATTCTCAACATGCCCGAAGGCAGCGCGCTGGAACGCACCGCGCAGGCCGCACGCGAAATCGCCGCCGTCGTTCGCACCGAGCCGGAAGTGACAGATTACCAGATTTACGCGGGCGTTGCGTCGCCGTTCAACTTCAACGGGCTGGTGCGCCACTACTTCATGCGTCGCGGCGCCAACATCGCCGACATCCAGGTCAACCTCGTCCCCAAGCACGACCGCGCGGCCCAAAGCCACGACATCGCCAAGCGCGTCCGCCCGCGCGTGGCGGAGATCGCGGCGAAGTTTGGCGCACGCGTAGCCGTGGCGGAAGTGCCGCCCGGCCCGCCAGTGCTGCAAACGCTCGTCGCGGAAGTTTATGGCCCGAACGAAGAAGCACGCCACGCGCTCGCGCGCAAGACGATTGAGATTTTCAAGAACACACCCGGCGTCGTGGACACGGATTGGTATATCGAAGATGACCAGCCGAAGACACGCTTCGTGATCGACAAGGAGAAGGCCGCGCTCCACGGCATCAGTGCCGCCACCATCTCCCAGACGCTCAAAATCGCCGTCGATGGCGAGACCGTCGACCTGCTCCACCAACCGGCCGAAAAGGAGGACGTCAACATCCGCCTCGAAATCCCGCGCTCCGCCCTGGAACTGCCCCGTTCGTCGCGCACGACGCCGGAGGAATTGCTGGCGCTCCGCGTGCGCTCCGGCGACGCCAACGCCCTGCCCGAGCCCGGCTCCGCCACCGGCGCGCCGCCGCTGATTCCCTTGCGCGAACTGGTGACCATCGAGCGCACCATCACCGCCAAGAGCATCTATCACAAGAACCTCATGCCTGTGACCTACGTCATCGGCGATGTGGCGGGCGTGATTGAAAGTCCGGTGTATGCGATTCAAAAAATGAACAAGGACTTGGCAGCGCTCGACACCCGCGAGTTTGGCGGCATTGGCGCGAAGCTGAAGATTCACAATGCCGTCCAGCCGTTCACCGACAACGAGCCTTCCATCAAATGGGACGGCGAATGGCACATCACCATCGAAGTCTTCCGCGATCTCGGCACGGCGTTCGCCGCGTGTCTGGTGTTGATCTATGTGCTGATGGTCGGCTGGTTCCGGTCGTTCCTCACGCCGATGATCGTGATGATGGCGATACCGTTCTCGCTCGTCGGCATCATGCCGGCGCACGGTGCGATGGGCGCGTTCTTCACCGCCACCTCGATGATCGGCTTCATGGCGGGCGCGGGCATTGTGGTGCGGAACTCAATTATCCTCGTGGATTTCATCGAGCAACGCCTGCGCGAAGGCATGCCGCTGGCCGAAGCTGTGGTAGATGCCGGCGCGGTGCGTTTCCGCCCGATGTTGCTGACCGCGATGGCGGTGGTGGTGGGCGCGAGTGTGATCTTGGCCGACCCGATTTTCCAAGGCCTCGCCATCTCGCTCATGGCCGGGGAAGTCGCCTCGCTGCTCATCAGCCGCATGGCGGTGCCGGTGCTTTACTTCATGGCTTACAGCCGGAAGCAGCCGGCGAAGTAGCTACACCTTCCCGAAATTCTCCGCGAGCGCCACGGCTTTCAGCATGGCCTTGGATTTGTTGATCGTCTCCTGATACTCGCCTTCGGGCGTGGAGTCGTTGACCCAGCCGCCGCCTGCCTGCACGTAGGCCTTGCCGTCCTTGATGAGCGCGGTGCGGATGGTGATGCAGCAGTCGAGATTGCCGCTGAAGGAAAAATATCCCACGCAGCCGCCGTAAGGCCCGCGCGTGGTCTGCTCCAATTCGGAAATGATCTGCATGGCGCGGATTTTCGGCGCGCCGCTCAACGTGCCGGCGGGGAACGTGGCGCGCATCAAATCATACGGCGTCTTGTCGGCGGAAATCTTGCCCTCCACCTGCGACACGATGTGCATGACGTGGCTGTAGCGCTCGATGATCATCAGGTCCTTCACCTGCACCGTGCCGTAATCGCAGACGCGGCCAAGGTCGTTGCGGGCGAGGTCCACGAGCATGACGTGTTCGGCGCGTTCCTTGGGGTCGGCGAGCAATTCCTTTTCGAGCGCGAGGTCTTCGGCTTCGGTCTTGCCGCGTTTGCGTGTGCCGGCGATGGGGCGGATTTCCACCAAACCTTCCTCGCAGCGGACGTGCAGTTCCGGCGACGCGCCCACGAGCGAGAAGCCGTCCAGCTCCAGCAGGAACATGTAGGGCGAGGGATTGATGCTGCGCACGGCGCGGTAGATGTCCAGCGGCGGCGCTTTGACTGGCGTGGAAAACCGCTGCGAGCCGACGACCTGGATGATGTCGCCGCTGGTGATGTATTTCTTGGCGGTCTCGACGTTGGCGAAGAATTTTTCCTTCGTGAGGTTCGACTCGAACGGCACGGACGGCACTTCCGCCGGCAGGCTCACGGGATTGTGCTCACACGGCTGTTCGAGCAGTGCGATGATGCGCTCAACCTCGCCCACGGCGTCCTCGTAGGCGTCGGCGGGGTTGACGCCGTTTTCGAGGATGGCGTTGACGAGGATTGTGATGGTCTGCGCGACGCGGTCGAAGATGAGGAGCTGGTCGGCGACGAGGAAATACATCGTCGGCGTCTGCAACTCGTCGTGCGGCGGGCGCGGCACGACGGGTTCGACGTCGTGGATGAATTCGTAGCCGATGAAACCGATCGCGCCGCCGGTGAACCGCGGCAGGCCCGGCACGATCACGGGCCGGTAGCGTTTCATGATGCGCTCGATGACTTCGAGGCCGTCGCGGACGTGGAGTGTGGCCGTCCCGGCCACTGCAACGTGACCAGACTGGGGGCTTTGGAATTCGGGAGACTGTTGAGATGTGTCAGTTGCAGCGCCCGGGACGGGCGCACTCCGAACCTCAAACTTCTCCACGACCTTGCCGTTCTCGATGACTTCGACACGGCTGCCGGTCTGCTTGATGATGGCGCGCGGGTTGCAGCCGACGAACGAGTAGCGCCCGATGTGCTCGCCGCCTTCCACGGACTCGAACAGGAACGACTCGCCCTGCCCGCGGATCTTGCGGTAGGCCGAGAGCGGCGTCTCAAAATCCGCGAGGATGCGGCGCGTGACGGGGATGAGGTTTCCCTGCGTCGCGAGCTTCAGAAAATCTGCCAATGTCGGCGAATGCATGAAGCCATCTTTAGCCGAAGCGCGGAGAAAACAAAAGCAGGAAGCCGCAAGAAACTGCGAGCGGACGATTCACGAAATGTGGATAAAGCGACGATGGGCAAAACCCGCGTGGATAAAAAATGCTATGGCAGCCAGCATCATTACTAGGCAACTCGCCAGCAAAAAAACCTTCTTGGATTTTTTGAGATTGGCAAATTCGCGCTCAAACGTGATGCCGTGGCCACGAGAGATTAAAATATAGTGATTCACAAAACAGAGTGCCAAGAAGGCAATCCTGATCGCCCATTTGTCGGCGCTTAAAATCGACTTTGTTCCGGTAAGTATATCAATCCACCCTGCGATCCCTACGAGGCTTACCCATTCGATCAACGTGACACCAGCAACACCTATCGAGGTGTTGATGCGAGGTGTCCGCCTATCACCTCCAAACCTGAAAAAGACTGTAAAACAGGTAAGGTAAAGTTCTTTGAAAAAACGAAACATTAATAATTCATAAGAAGTTTAGCCCTTCGACGTCTTCATTTCTTCTTCCCATACATCTGCTCCGGCGTAAGCAGTTGCTTCTCGGTGGTCTTGAAGGTGTCGCCCTTGCCCTCGATGGAGCGGAAAAAGCAGGAGTTGTAACCCTCATGGCACGCCGGGCCGTTCTGCTCGACCTGGATGAGCAGCGTGTCGCCGTCGCAGTCGAAGGCGACGTCCTTCACGGTCTGCGTGTTGCCGCTCTCTTCGCCTTTCATCCAGTATTTTTGACGGGAGCGACTCCAGAAATGCGTCTTGCCGGTCTTGATGGTGTCTTCCAGCGAGGCGCGGTTCATCCACGCCATCATGACGACGCGGCCGGTTTTCTGTTCCTGAATGATGGCCGGGATGAGGCCGTCGGCGGTGAATTTAAGTTTGTCGTAAAAGCTCATGCGGCGACCATTTCACCACAAAGCCACAAAGACACAAAGCTGATTTTGCGCTCCGGTTCTTGGTGGCTTCGTGTATTTGTGGTTAATTTTTGGGCAGGAAGGTGAAGCCCACCGCCGCGAGGATGCACACAAACGCCGCCACGTGATTCCAGCGCACGCGTTCGCCGAGATAAAACAACGCGAACCCGCCGAACACGGTGAGCGTGACGACTTCCTGGATGATTTTGAGCTGCGTGGCGGAATAGACCGAGTTGCCCCAGCGGTTGGCCGGCACCATGAGGACGTATTCAAAGAACGCGATGCCCCAGCTCGCGAGGATGACCAGCCAGAGCGGTGAGCTTTTGAATTTCAAATGCCCATACCACGCGAACGTCATGAAGACATTCGAGCCGCAGAGCAGGGCGATGGGAAACCAGCGGGTTTGGATGAGGGCATTCATAAAATTGACTGCAACGGCGGATGAATTGCCTGCGGCGGGCGGGTTTGTCAATTTCGGGATTGCCAGCGGGTGGGTGGGCTAGAACTTGTATTGCGCCCCCAGCGAAACGAGGTTGCGGTTGTATTCGCGGGTGGAGGCGTTGGCGATGTCGGCGTCGTTGCGACCGAATTCGGCGGTGTAGGCGAATTCGAGCGACCAGTGGGGATTGATGGCGTAGTGCAGCGCCTCGTAAACGGCGTATTGCAGATCCACGCGCTGCGCTTTGGCGCTGCTGCCGCTGCGGTAGTCCGCCGTCAGCAGGCGCGCGCCCAAGTCGAGGGACAGGTGCTCGTCGAATTTGTGGTTGTAGCTGCCGTCGTAGGTGCTGTCGAAATACGGCGCGCAGCCGGTGCTGGAGACCCATTGCCATTGCTTGTATTTGAACGCGAAGGTATCGGCGGCGGAGGCTTGGGCAGTGAGTTGGGCTTCGGCGTAGTAGGTGACGAGGTTGGGGTTGGAAATCGGCGTGGTGTGGGTGGTGGTGTTTGCGGCGTAATCGCGGAAATCCGGCCCGGCTTGCAGCGTCATGGTCAGCCAGGAGCAAAGCTTGCCTTCGAGGCCGAACAGCACGCGCTGATAATCGCCGGGCGAACTGTCCAGGTTGAAAAAGTATTGCTGCTGGAATTGGTGTCCGTAGCGATAACCGACCATTGCGGCGAGGCCGGGCGTGATTTTGTAGCCGCAATCAAACCCGCCGTTGAGGTCGAGGCGGTCGGCGTAGTTGTCGTAGCCGGGGGCGCTGCGGATTTCAGTCATGAGGTCGTAATCCAGCCAGTTGGCGACCAGCCGCGCGAACCAGTTTTTGCCGTCGTATTGCAGGGAGGCCTTGCCGCGCGCTTGAAATTGCTCCCGTCGTTCCCGCACGCCGATGGTGCTGTAACAATTCCGGCCTTCGGGATAGGTCGGGCCGGTTTCACTGCCGGCGACGTAGGTGAAGCAATTTTCCAACGCGCCGGAAAACGCGCCCGCCCGGCCCTTGATGCTCTGGGTGAAGCGGTGCGCGCTGTAATTCTCGGTCGGCGTGCTGTGGTAGGCCACAAAGTCCGGCGCGTAGCCGAAGGCGGCGGTCGGCAACTGCGGCATTTGCAGCAGCGGCGCGAGGTCAACGGTCACCTTCGGCGAGATTGTGGTGAACCAGGACGATTGGTCGCGGGTGTTGCCGCTGCCGGAAAGCAGGATGTTATCGTCGTAGCCCTCCTTGCAAGCGAGGGACAGCTCCGTCAGCCAGATCGGTTTTGGGGTCGCGGCGGCGGTCAAAGCCAGCGTCCAGACTCCCGCCCAGACGGTCAGGCTTTTCACGAAGGACGATTTGCAAAAATTCATTCCCCATTTGATAACAAAAGCCCGCTGCCGGTTCTGGTCGTGAATTGCCGGGAGAACCCCCAAAATTGCGAACCTTGCCTCATCCGTCGTGAACCCGCAGGCAAGGTTAATAATCTTGACCGCCCCGGCGCGGTTCTTTTAGGCTCTACCCACTTAGGTAAATCATGTTCGCGCATCTCAAAAGCCTGTTTTCCAATGATATTGGAATTGACCTCGGCACGGCCAACTCGCTCGTTTACGTGCGGGATCAAGGCATCGTTCTGCGCGAACCTT
>JAPLTZ010000481.1 GCA_026397895.1 Verrucomicrobiota bacterium
CCAGAAAATATTTATAACGTGACTTCTTCCCCAGTGAAAGAAGTGCCTGAGTTACTTGCAACCCAAAGCATGGCGACTCAGTTCCTTGATACGTTAAAAGTTAAGTACAAGAAGGATCCAAATAAAGCTAAGGCTGCAAAGACTGCAACACCACCTGCGGGTGCAGCGGTTTCGGGCGCAGCTGCGGTGGCAGCAGCAGCAGTTCCACAAAAAGCACAAGCCAATAAAGCAGTCGGCCAACCAGCACAAGCCAAAACGTTAGGTACAGCCGGTGCGATTTTAGTTGGTTCTGCAAGCATGGCAGATAGCGTAGGTAACGTTTCACCATTAGAAACGGTCATGCTAAAAGCCATGGGTTTAGTGGACATGGATCCGGGTAAAATTAGTACGTTGCATTCGTTAACCAAAGACGTACTTGAAGAAATCGCTGTCAATAAAAACAAAGCCGAATACAAAGGTCTTGTTGATCCAATGTATCGGAAATTCAGCGGTGCGTTTGGTTGTGATTCAGAAGACCAAGCACAGTATGAGTTCTTCAAGAAATGGTTTACTTTCCGTTATATGCCTGTGTTGGTGAATGCCATCTCTTGCATATTGAAAAATGGTGGTAAGAAGGAAGATGTTCTTTCCTTGTCTACTGTTGCAGGGAAAGTAGCTTACGAGACAGCCAATGCAGTTAAATCTTCGTTGTGCGGTGGTGAGATGGGAAGTGTGCCTGTTTGGAACTCTCCGTATAGTCCATGGCCTAACTACGTTTTAAATGCAACCTTGAGTTCTGTCGAAGGTAACATTGCGGCGTTGAAAAATAGTTTAAGTGCTAACACCATCAAAGAAGTTACTGCTAAAGAAAATCCAGCTAAATCCAAAACAGCAATAGAAGCTTTAACTGAACGCTTTAAAGCGATGAAAGACAAAGCAGCAGGACTATTGCAAGACGGGATGCAAGCGGCTAAGGATGCAGGTAACTATGTAAAAGACGGCGCAGTTAATTTAGGTAATAAGGCCGGTGAACTAGTTAGTGAAGCGGGCTCTGCTATGAAAGAGGGCGCGTATAACTTAGCGGGTAATTTAGGATTTGATGGCGGTACAATCGGTGGTCACGTTGGGAAAGGTACTGGTGGTGATATCAACAGTATTCCTGAACCAAAAGGTCCTGAAGGGAAGTGGGCAAGTATTAAAGACATGATTCTGGCTGTATCCAAGATGACGGGTGTAGACCCTAACTTAATGGCTGCAGTGGCTGCAAAAGAATCAAGCTTCAAGTGGAATGTCAAAGCGGAAACAAGTAGTGCAACTGGTCTTTATCAGTTTATCCGTTCGACATGGGATACAATGCTGAAACGATACGGTAGTAAATACGGTATTGCTCCCGGCACGTCCCCTAAAGATCCTCGTGCTAATGCGTTGATGGGTGCTGAGTTCATTCGTGAAAACTCAAAAGCCATTCAATCTGTTAAGCCCGGTGGTCTCAGTCCAACTGATCTTTATATTGCGCATTTCTTAGGTGCTGCTGGCGCTAAGAAGTTCTTCCAAGCTGGGCAGAATGCAATTGGGGCGGTTATATTCCCTGAAGCTGCTAAAGCGAATAAGAGTGTGTTTTACGATAACGGTCGTCCAAGAAGCTTAGGTGAAATTTACCAAATCTTCCGCAGTAACATTGAAGGTACGATGAAGAAGATGGGGTTGGGTAATGGTGTTGGCGCTGCTGAAGCACCACCACCGGGAGTTCCTACCTCTGTGAACAATGCGCCATTACCACCAGCTAATCCGGGAAAAGAAACATCTCCTGCGGTGGCTGGCGGAGCAGCACCGGTACCACAGAAAGCGCAAGCTAAACCTGCGGCTGGTATTGTCCCAATTGCGCCTGTTCCTTCTAATCAACCGTCCATTCCTGCGCAACAAGTTCAAGCGCCGAGTGCTGGTGTTGTTAGTTCACCTGCTGTACAACAGCGGACTGTACAAGACAACAAAATTCAACAAGATGCTTACACAGCATTGGTTGCCAGCAATAAAGCCATTTCGGATACTTTGAATGCGTCGTTGGCTGAACATAAGACTCACACTGGTTTACTGCGTGAAATTGCTGCATCATTGGGCAAAGCAGCCAACCAAGCGGGTGAACTTTCTAAGGGTGCTAACAAATCTATGAAAGATCAATTTAAGAAGACCACTGAAATGACTGCTCCGCCTGTGTCTATGGCGAAGGGTGTTATGTAGGTATTTTAAATAGATTGGTTAGGGGAAACCCTAACCAATCGTATTTTGTAAAGGATTAAGTTATGTCTGGTTCGACAGGTATGATTAGTGATCGTCGGTGGATCCGGCAAGCTTTTATGATTCAAGACTCACAAAAGGATTTAAAAGAAGTTGATCGTCGCTTACAAAGCTTCTCTACGGTGGAGCTGAAGTTTACTGACACCTCACCGGGCGGTAACTTTGCAATTAACCCAGCACCTCAATTTACTGAGTATGCTGACTTACGGCCCGAATTGGGCGGTAAACGCGTAGCTAGTCGTCGTGCCAATGGTAAAGGGATGGGTCGTTATTATTCTGAAGCCATTGACGATAACGCACAAATTATTCAAATGCGGATGGGCGTTGCTCAACACACACCGTTGAGCCGTTTCTTTATGCATTTCTACAACGCACAAGCAGCTCGTATTTCTCGTACTGGTCGTGCGGACATGAGTTTCTTTGGTGGTGTAGGTAAAGCAATTGGTTATGGTTTACAGATTGTCTTCTGGCCTTTAGCCGGTATTTCTATTCTGGCGAATACGTGGAATGGTTTAACTGGTAAACCGCGTACACGTTACTACTACTTAAAACCAACGATGCCTACTTACTGGGCCGCCGTACAGAATATCGTCAATCAACTTTCTGTTAATACGGGTTTGATTCCGCGTGTTGGCGGTGCGGGTACAATCAATAAACAATTAGGTGATTCGTACACCTACACCGAAGCTGAGTTAAAAGCCTTTGAAAGTATCCTGCCTGATATCTTCAATGCCAACGAGCCCGGTACAATTGATGTGTTTAAGATTGCTAACCGCGCACAGCGCTTGGCACGTAAGCAAGAATTAGAGATCATGCGCATGATTGACAAGGAAGGCGCTTCCATGTCTCGTGAGTTGCAATTGTTTTTAGTTGGGCCTATTTTTGAAGACAAACCAAAAGCATTTAAGACTTACATGGATGAGTGGTTAAATAGCCGCATGGGCATGGCTTCTAACTCAAACCCAACTGCCAGTCTGTCTAACGCAATTGCAAATACCAGTACAGACGCTGCAACCGCAGCACCAACAATGAATCCTACTTCGTTCAGTGAAACAGTGGCACTAACTGAACAAGAAGCAGAAGACAGTTCAAAATGGTGGCAAGCCGAATTGAATGATGGTTCTGCATGGGTTGGGTTTAAAGTTAATTACACCGGTGCGATTACTGATAACTTCACTAGTGGCGTGACTGAGTCTGAGATTTCTAGTAAGATTAACAGCATGTCATCGAGTGCACGGTCGACACGTTTTAGTTTAGCAGATGGCGCGATTGGTGACGGGGTTGTGGGTAAAATCCTAGGTACTGTGGGGATGGCGGCTACAGAACTATTGTCTGGCATTGGTGAGTCTTTGGACTTATCGGGTCTAGCAGTATTGGGTGGTAATGCATTTACTGATATCCCTAAGCATTGGGATTCATCTGAAGCGCAAATTGGTTCGACCTCTTACACAGTCGTACTCAATAGTCCCTACGGTAATCCACTGTCTCGATTGCTGAACATTCACTTACCGCTAGCATGTCTATTGGCTGCGGCCTTACCTTTGTCTACGGGTGGTCATTCGTACACCTCACCATTCTTAATTGAATATTACGACAAAGGTCGTGCTCAATCTCGTTTGGGACTAATGACGTCATTGTCAGTATCTCGCGGTGAAGGCAATACGGGTTGGACAAAAGATGGACATGCGCTACAGTTGACCTGCACGTTTACTATCCAAGAGTTATCGAGTGTTATTCATATTCCGATTTCTTCGGGGATTAGCATTGGTGAAGCCGCTGCAAATGCAGCCACTGCTGCGGCTGCTGGTGTTATAGATGCTGCTGGCGGCGATAGCGTGGTCGCTAACGCACTTACAGTCGTGGCAGGTGCATTGACTGGTGCGTTCTCTGACGACAGCTTATACACCGATTACATGGCAGTATTAGGTAGTCTGGGTTTAGCTGATCAAATCTATCCAATGCGTAAACTAAAACTAGCATTGACTAAACAACGTACTGATTTCCAAACAGCTACGTCATGGAGTCGTTTAGCTGCGGTGATGGTGAACACCACAGTGGGTCAGATTGCAGGGGCACCGTTTGCAGGTACTGTTCGTTAGTAGTTTTATTACTCCTACCCTTGCGGGTAGGAGTAATAGTTTTATGCCGCTTGTTGTGGTTTAAATGGAAAGATATTTGGACTGAATTCATTCTTCACATCGTGACGAGCGTCTTCTGTCACGACCAATGGGAAGTCTGATGCGATTTGTGCTTCAACGGTGGTGGGTTTAAACAACGTGCCCAACATAAATGCTTGATCGTCTTCAGTTCCTTTAACACGACTACCAGAAATAAAGATATCTTTAAATCCATCAGTAGCACCACTGGCTAAACGAGCATCAAACACACCCGTCTCGTTGAATGTTTCTTTACTAAATTGCCACTGATCATCCACACTGGCGTACGCAGCTTTAATCTCATCGTATTTCTTTTGCCCTAAGACACCATCAGACGCACCGTATGGGCCATGGATATCCAGAAACTTTTTATAGTCTGGATCAAATACCATCTGTGTGGTGGCTTGAGTAGGTTCAGGGGTTGTGAAACTAATTGCTTTACCGATATTGGTCAGGATGTCTGGATTAATACCAATAACCCCGTTTTTACCTAACGTATCAGACACCGTCTTCAATAGGTTGAGGTCACCCGTATTAGAGCAGTTGATTAAACAATCTCGAGCAACACCAATTAATACTCCTTTATCTTTAGCTAACGCCATTAATTTAGGAATACTGTCCACCATACCGGTTGCTGAACACGTCTTGATAACGTTACTGAGTAATTTGGTATCAATGTGTACGTTACCAAAATCAATCCCTGAAGCTGCACCCGTTAAAGCTTCTGTAAACTTCTTGAGACCGGTAAGGTCTTTTAAATCAAAATCAGGTAACGATGTTTTTATGCCGTCAAGGAATGAAAAGTTGGGCATGCTAAAGTCAATGTCTTTAAACAAAGAACTAAAGGCTTTCCCATCCATTGGGATC
>JAPLTZ010000228.1 GCA_026397895.1 Verrucomicrobiota bacterium
AATCCGCCGAAGCCGGCCCCGTCAACGCCACCGCGATTGACCTGTTCCACCAATCCGGCGGCGTGCTTAACACCTTCGGCACTTACTCGCTCTGGCCGAGCTGGAAGGAGGACTATGCCGAGGCGGGCTTGAGCAACGTCACCCTGTATCCGCTCATCACCTCGCAGGCTGAGCGCATGAACAACCTCCGCGCCGAGGTCCTCAACGGCGTGCCCGTGCCCAACACGCTGCGCGGCGGCAACGCCGAACTGCTCTCCGCCTCGACTACTACCGGCATCGTCACGAACACCGGTTGGTTGAGTTGGAACGCCATTTCGCCGAACACCGCCACCTACAGCATCGCCATTACGACGACCAACACCGGCGGCACCGCACAACTTTTCGTGGACGGCGCGACGAATGGAGTCTCTTTCGCCACGGGCGGTACCGTGACGCGGACAGCGCTACTGACCAAAGGCGTGCACGGCATCCGGCTGCGGGGACTGGGCGCGACTTTCACCGTGTCGCAGATCGTTCTCTCCGTCACAGGTGCGCCGGCGGCACCAGCCATAACCAACGTCAGCGGCGGGAGCGGCTCGCTCACGCTGCAATGGAATTCCGTGTCAGGCGCGACCGGCTACGTCGTGCGGTGGGGGACAGCCAGCGGAGTTTATACTACCAGCGTGGACGTGGGTTTTACGAATAGCCACAAGTTCACTGGCCTGGTGAACGGGCAGGATTATTACTTCACCGTCGTGGCCTATAACGCCACTGGCTACAGCCTGCCCTCCGCTGAGAGCGGAAACATCGGTTCGGTGGACGGCGAAATCGGCACGCTTGCGCGATGGGAATTTGTTGGCAACACCGGGTTAGAGACGAACGTGGCGGTGGCCACCGCTTCGCCGCGGTTGAGCGTCAGCGGCGTGACGCGGGGCGTGGGCTTCAAGCTGCCCGTTAGCGGCGATGCCCAGGCGGTGAATGCATTCGCTTACTTCGCCACCAACTCTTACGCCAACACGTCCTCCAACCTGCCGCAGGCGATGGCGCGCGGGGAATATAGCACGTTCACCCTCACGCCGAAGCCAGGCACAATCTTATCGCTGAGCAACGTGATGTTCGCGCCCTACTGGATGGATTTAAACGACAGCCCCACTGCCGGGGTGGCGTGGAGTCTCAACGGCGGTGCGTTCACCCTTGTGACCAACACGGGTACGCTGGGCATTCAGCGCGGCGAGCCGCTGAACGCTAATCTTTCCGCCATTGCGGCGCTCCAGACCGTGACCAACACCCTCACACTGCGGTTGGTTCATGCCGGAATTCACGCGGATTATTTCGCCGGCATCGGCCGGCAAATTCTGCTAGCCCCCGCCGATGACATCGTGGTCACCGGCAGCGTCGTTCCGGTTTCCGCGCCGCGCGTTGTCACCCTGACCCAGTTGGTCACGGGTGGTGTTCAGATGTCATTTACCGGTGATGCCGGTCAGCCTTTCACGCTGCGGGCGACGACCAATCTGATGTTGCCGGTTGCGACTTGGACGCCGTTGACCAATGGTAACTTTGGCGCGAATACAGTCACCTTTTACGATTCGGCCGCGACAAATCTGCCAGCCCGCTTTTATGCCATCACCATCCCCTGAACTTTTTACCCCAATCAACAACGCCAGCAAAATTATGAAAATCAAATCCATCATTCCCGCCACCATCCTTATCGCGCTTTTTGTCGGCTGCACAAGTGTTGGTGTTTTTGCCAAAAACTGGGTTGGCAATACCGACGCTAATTTCAACACAGCTGCCAACTGGTCTCCCGCAGCCGTCCCTGCCAGCACAGCTGCGCTAGTCTTCACCAACGCCGGCAGCTCCGGTACGACGTTGACGTACAATA
>JAPLTZ010000026.1:0-4133 GCA_026397895.1 Verrucomicrobiota bacterium
ACCACGCGCCGTTTGACTTCCGCAAGCAGAAGGAGATGGGAAAAAACGATTTTACCAAGATCCCTAACGGCATTCCGTCGCTTGAGGAGCGCATCAACCTGCTCTATACCTACGGCGTGAAGGCGGGCAAAATTGATCTGCACACGATGGTGAATGTCGCCAGCACGCAGGTCGCGAAGACGTTCGACCTCTTCCCGCGCAAAGGCACGATCCAGCCCGGCGCGGACGCCGACCTCGTCGTCTATGACCCCAACTATCGCGGCAAAATCTCCGTGAAGACGCAGAGCATGAACCTTGATTACAGCGCGTTTGAAGGCTGGAAACTCGAAGGTCGCCCGAGCGTTGTCACCGTGCGTGGGCAAGTAGCCGTGCGCGATGGCAAATTTGTCGGCAAACATGGCCACGGGAAATTCCTCCAGCGCAAGCCGAGTCATTTTTAACCGGGATGATCACCCATCACGTCAAAGTTTTCCCGTCAAAAGTTCCGCTGCCGAAGACGGAACAACTGGCATGGAAGCTCGCGTCCATCGCGACGGACAAAGCGCCGGTGCTTCCCGAAGTCGCGGAGATGGTCGTCAATCGCATCATAGACAACGCCTCCGTCGCCATCGCCGCCATCAACCGCGAGCCGGTGGCCAACGCGCGCACACAGGCGCTCGCGCATCCGCGCGCGAAGGGCGCGGCATTGTTTGGCGTGACGAGTGAGCAGCGATTCGATTGCGAGTGGGCCGCGTGGGCCAACGGCGTCGCCGTGCGCGAGTTGGACATGCACGACACGTTTCTCGCGGCGGATTATTCGCATCCCGGCGACAACATCCCGCCGCTGCTCGCCGTGGGGCAGCAAATGGGCAGGTCCGGCTCGGACTTGCTGCGCGGCCTCGCCGTGGCCTACGAAATCCAGATGGATCTCGTGCGCGCGATTTGTTTGCACGAGCACAAGAAGGATCACATCGCGCATCTGTGTCCGTCCGCCGCCGCCGGCATCGGCGCGATGCTCGGCCTCGACACCGACACGATTTATCAGGCGGTTCAACAGGCGGTGCATGTCGGGTTTTCCACGCGGCAATCGCGCAAGGGCGAGATTTCCAGTTGGAAAGCCTACGCGCCCGCGCACGCCGGCAAGCTCGCCATTGAAGCCGTGGACCGCGCGATGCGCGGCGAGAAAAGCCCGTCGCCGATTTACGAGGGCGAGGACAGCATCATCGCGTGGATGCTCGGCGGCAAAAACGCCAGCTACGACGTGCCGTTGCCCGCGCCCGGCGAACCGTGACGCGCGATTCTCGATTCCTACACGAAGGAACATTCCGCCGAGTATCAGGCGCAGGCGTGGATTGACCTCGCGTTCAAGCTGCGCCAGCAGATCGCCGACCTGAAAACCATCCGCGAGATCGTCATCCATACGAGCCACCACACGCATTTCGTCATCGGCACGGGCGCGAACGATCCGCAAAAATCCGACCCGAACGCCAGCCGCGAGACGCTCGACCACAGCATCATGTTCATCTTCGCCGCCGCGCTGCACACCGGCTTCTGGCATCACATAAAAAGCTACGCGCCCGAAGTCGCGAAGCATCCCGACGTCGTCGCGCTCTGGAAAAAAATCACCACGCGCGAAGCCGCCGAGTGGACGCGCCGCTATCACTCCATTGACCCGAAGGAAAAGGCCTTTGGCGGTCGCGTGGAAATCACTCTCAACGACGGCAAGAAGCTCGTGGATGAAATCGCCGTGGCCGATGCGCATCCGCTCGGCGCGCGTCCGTTCGCACGGGCGAATTACCTCCAGAAGTTCAAGACGCTGACTGAGGAATTGATCACGCGTAAAGAGAGTGAGCGGTTCACAACTGCCGCGCAACGACTGGGTGAACTTAAGGCTGGCGAATTGAGTTTGCTAAACGTGGTATTGCCGCCAAACAAACTGACTTGCGCCACACGCGACCAACGGGGAATCTTCTAGCCATGCTTCAAGCCACCAAATCCGCTGCCGAGAAGCGCAAGGAATTCCGCGCGGCGCTCAAGACCGGAAAACTCCTGCGCATGCCCGGCGCATTCTCGCCGCTCGTCGCGATGGCGATTCAGCGGCACGGCTTCGATGGGGTTTATGTCTCCGGCGCGGCGCTGTCGGCGGACTTGGGTTTGCCGGACATCGGGCTGACGACGCTCTCCGAAGTCGCCTCGCGCGGTGGTGCAATTGCGCGCGCTACGGACTTGCCCGCGTTGATTGATGTGGACACCGGTTTTGGTGAGGCATTGAACATGACGCGCACAATCCAAACTCTCGAAGACGCGGGCTTGAGCGGCTGCCATCTGGAAGACCAGGTGAATCCAAAACGTTGTGGTCACCTCGACGGCAAATCACTCGTGACAACGCAGGCGATGGTGGAGAAAATCCGCGCGGCCACTTGTGCGCGGCGCGACAAGAATTTACTCATCATGGCTCGCACCGACGCGCGGGCGGTTGAAGGGCTGGACGGCGCGATTGCTCGGGCGAAGGCTTACGTTGACGCTGGCGCGGATGCGATTTTCCCGGAGGCGTTGGCGGACGAAGGCGAGTTTGAGAAGTTCCGCAAGGCCATCCAAGTTCCGCTGCTCGCAAACATGACGGAGTTCGGCAAAAGCAAATTGCTCACGACACAGCAGCTTTCCGCGCTGGGCTTCAACATCGTGATTTATCCCGTGACGACGTTGCGTCTCGCAATGAAAGCCATCGAGGGCGGGTTGGCGATGATCAAGAGCGATGGCACGCAGGAGTCGTTGCTGGAAAAAATGCAGACGCGCGCGGAGCTTTACGAGCTGCTGCGTTACAAGGATTACGAACAGTTCGACAAGGACGTGTTCAATTTCAAGCTGTGACCGGAGCGTGGGTCAGTGGCCCGCGAAATTTTGATTGGCAATGGCGTGCTGCGGCTCAAAGAGCCGCGCTCCGAAGCAAAAGGAAAATTATGAGCGAAGAAATCATTCATCACGGTCTCGACGGCGTCGTCGTGGACACCACCAGCGTCTCGAAGGTCATGCCGGAGATCAACTCGCTGGTCTATCGCGGCTATCCGGTGCAGGAGCTCTCGGAGCATTGCAGCTTCGAGGAGGTTGCGTGGCTCATCTGGCACGGTGAACTGCCGACGGCGAAGGAGCTGGCGGGCTTCATGGAAAATGGCCGCAACCAGCGGGCCATCAGCAAGGAACTTCTTGAAGTCATCCAAAAATCCCCGCGCACGGCGCATCCGATGGATGTGTTGCGCACGGCGGTCAGTTTTCTTGGTTCGGAAGACTTGGAGATGGACAAGACCGATGCAACCACGAACCTGAAACGCTCCGTCAGCATGATGGCAAAAATCCCCACGATAATCGCCGCGTTCTACCGCCATCGCAAAGGGCAGGAATTCATCCCGTCGCGCAGCGACCTTGGCTTCGTGGAAAACTTTTTCCACATGGTGTTCGGCAAAGTGCCCGCGCCGGAAGTCATCAAGGCCTTTGAGGTTTCGATGATTCTTTATGCTGAACACGGCTTCAATGCCTCGACGTTCACCACGCGCGTCATCGTGTCGAGCTTGTCCGACATCTACAGTGGCGTGGTCGGCGGCATCGCATCGCTCAAAGGACCGTTGCACGGCGGTGCGAACGAAGCGGTGATGCACATGCTGCTGGAAATCGGCGAACCGGCCCGTGCCAAGGATTGGATGCTCGCCGCGTTGCGGGACAAGCGCGTGGTGATGGGCTTCGGTCATCGCGTTTACAAGAACGGTGACTCGCGCGTGCCGACGATGAAAAAATACGCGCGCAAGATGGCCGAATTCACTGGCAGCAAAAAGTGGCTCGACATCGAAGACACGCTGGAAGCCGTGATGCTCGAACAGAAGAACATCCATCCGAACCTGGATTTCCCCTCCGGCCCGGCCTATTACATGATGGGCTTCGACATTGATATGTTCACGCCGTTCTTCGTGATGGCGCGTATCACCGGCTGGACGGCGCACATCCTTGAACAGAACGCGAACAACCGCCTCATCCGCCCGCTCTCGAAATACACCGGCGCGGGCGAGCGGCGCGTCGTGCCACTGAAACAACGCGGATAAATCACCATGGGTTCGATTGATTCCAATCTCGCCGCCAACGCTCCCGATGTCGAAGCCGACATC
>JAPLTZ010000026.1:4139-7026 GCA_026397895.1 Verrucomicrobiota bacterium
CGCCAGTGCCGGCGACAGGGCGCAAGTGGGGCATGTGGAGCTTCGCGGCGTTGTGGATTTCCATGTCGGCATGCATCCCGACCTATATGCTTGCGTCGTCGCTCATCGGCGGCGGCATGAACTGGTGGCAGGCGGTGCTCACGATTTTCCTCGGCAACCTCATCGTGCTCGTGCCGATGATCCTCAACGCGCACGCCGGGACGAAATACGGCATCCCGTTCCCGGTTTATTGTCGCGCATCGTTCGGCACGCTCGGCGCGAACGTGCCCGCCATTCTCCGCGCGCTCGTCGCGTGTGGCTGGTTCGGGATTCAAGCATGGATCGGCGGCGATGCCATCTACAAAATCCTCGGCGTATTTTTCCCGGCGATGCTCGGCGGCGTGGCGTTGCCGGGATTGGGCATCAGCGCGGCGCATTTCGCGTGCTTCCTGTTTTTCTGGGCCATCAACATGTGGGTCATCTATCGCGGCATTGATACCATCCGCTTCCTGCTGAACATCAAAGCGCCGCTGCTCATCGCGCTCGGCCTGCTGCTGCTCTACTGGGCGTGGAGCAAGGCCGGCGGGTTCGGCCCGATGCTCTCGCAACCGTCCGCCTTCGACGCCGGCCAGCCGAAGGCCGGACAGTTCTGGGGCTACTTTTTCCCCGCGCTCACCGGCATGATCGGTTTCTGGGCGACGCTCTCGCTGAACATCCCCGACTTCTCGCGCTACGCGAAATCGCAGCGCGACCAAGTCATCGGCCAGGCGCTCGGCCTGCCGGCCACGATGGCGCTCTACTCGTTCATCGGCGTGGCCGTCACGTCCGCCACGACCATCATCTTCAAGGAGACGCTCTGGAATCCGGTGGATGTGCTGACGCGCTTCAACAGCCCCGCCGTGCTCGTCACCGCGATGGTTTCGCTCTGCATCGCCACGCTCGCGACGAACATCGCGGCGAACGTCGTTTCGCCCGCCAACGATTTTGCGCACCTCGCGCCGAGGAAGATCTCTTTCCGCGTGGGCGGCTACATCACCGGCGTCATTGGCGTGCTGATGATGCCGTGGAAACTCGTCGCCGACCCGACCGGCTACATCTTCACCTGGCTCATCGCCTACAGCGCGTTGCTGGGGCCGATCGGCGGCATCCTCATCGCGGACTATTTCGTCTGGCGGAAATGCACGTTGAACGTCGCCGCGCTCTATCGTGCCGACGGCGAGTATCGCTTCACCGGCGGCTTCAGCTTCGTGGCGCTGCTCGCGCTGCTGGTCGGCGCGCTGCCGAGCCTGCCCGGTTTTCTGCTGAACATCAAAGCGCTGTCGGCGGAAAGCATCCCCGTATCGCTCGCGCACCTCTACAACTACGCGTGGTTCATCGGCTTCGCCGTGGCGTTCGTGTTTTATCTTGCCGGAAGAAGGTTGTTCCCTGAAATTCAAGCCAGTTCAATCAAGGAAGAGGAGAAAGAAGCAAAATGAAAACACCAACATTGCCCCCGACTACCCATCAACCGCAAAAATACACCGGCCCGTCCGCCGCCGATGTGCTGGCGCAACGCAAACAGTTTCTGAATCCTGGAATTTTTCTCTACTACAAAAACCCGCTCATGCTCGTCGAGGGCAAGATGCAATACATCTGGGACGAGACCGGCAGGCGCTACCTCGACGGCCTCGGCGGCATCGTGACCGTGAGCGTCGGCCATTGCCACCCGCACGTCATCGCCGCCGGCAACCGGCAGAGCGAACTGTTCCAGCACTCCACCACGATTTACCTGAACCCGAACATCGGCGCGTATGCCGAGAAACTGGCGTCCAAGATGCCGGGCGAACTCAAGGTCTGCTATTTCGTCAACTCCGGCTCGGAGGCCAACGACCTCGCGCTCCTCATGGCCCGCGCCTACACCGGCAACTACGATGTCATCGCGCTCCGCAATGCCTACCACGGCGGCAACGCCGCGACCATGGCGCTCACCGCGCACAGCACCTGGAAATACAATGTGCCGCACAGCTTCGGCGTGCATCACGCGCTCGCGCCGTATCCCTATCGTGGGCCGTTCGGCTACGACGACGCCGAGGCCGGCCGGAAATACGCCAACGATGTGAAAGAGGTGATTGATTTCGCGACGCCCGGCAAAGTCGCGGCCTTCGTCGCCGAGTCCATCCAGGGCGTCGGCGGCTTTGTGGAATTTCCGCAGGGCTATCTCAAGCAGGCCTACGAACACGTCCGCGCCGCCGGCGGTGTGTGCATCGCCGACGAGGTGCAGACTGGCTTCGGTCGCACGGGCACGCATTTCTGGGGCTTCGAGACGCAGGGCGTGATCCCGGACATCGTAACCATGGCCAAGGGCATCGGCAACGGCTGCCCGCTGGCGGCCGTGGTGACCACGCCGCAAATTGCGAGCGTGCTGTCTCGCCGGATCCACTTCAACACCTTCGGCGGCAACCCGGTCGCCAGCGCGATCGGCAAAGCCGTGCTCGAGGTCATCGAGCGCGAGCAGTTGCAGGAAAACTCGCTCAAGATCGGAACCCATATCCTGGCCGGGTTGGAGGCACTCAAGGCCAAACATGAAATCATCGGGGACGTGCGCGGCAAAGGGCTCATGCTCGGCATCGAGCTGGTCAAGGACCGTGCCACCAAGGAGCCGGCCAAGGCCGAGTGCATCCAGGTGCTGGAGCTCGCCCGCGACATGGGATTGCTGCTCGGCAAAGGCGGCCTGCACGGGAGCGTCATCCGGTTCGCGCCGCCGATGTGCATCACACGGGCCGATGCGGACTTCATGCTTGAGGTGTTCGCTGCCGCCTTCAGCCAGGTCGGGAAGCCCGCCGCCTGAAGCCGCCCGGCACCCCATACTGAGGAGTCCCCTGCATGCACGACACCAGGAGCTGGAGATACTTCCCCTTCGCCCCCTCAG